>JAFIEC010000277.1 GCA_020832725.1 Paracoccaceae bacterium
CGGCAATCTGGGCACACCCGACGCGACCGACTACTGGTCGATGCGGCGCTATCTGAACGAGTTCCTGTCGGATCGCCGGATCATCGATTATTCGCCGTGGTTGTGGCAGCCGCTGCTGCAACTCGTGATCCTGAGCAAGCGGCCCTTCACTTCGGGGGCGGCCTATCGCAGCATCTGGAACAACGAGGCGGATGAGAGCCCGCTTCTGACGATCACCAAGGCACAGGTGGACAAGCTGCGCGCGACCCTGACCGAGGCACATGGCGACCGGATCGAAGTTGCCTATTGCATGCGCTACGGCAACCCTTCGACCCGGAGCGCAATCCGCGCCCTGATCGAGAAGGGATGCCAGAAGATCCTGTTCCTCCCGCTTTACCCGCAATACTCGGGGGCAACCGTGGCCACGGCCAGCGATCAGGTCTTTCGCGCCCTGATGCAGGAAAAATGGCAACCCGCGATCCGGACAGTACAGAATTATTTCGAGCATCCCCTCTATGTCGAGGCGCTCGCACGCTCGGTCGAGGAAGCGTGGGAGCAGCTGGAGGACAAGCCCGATGTGCTGGTGACCTCCTATCACGGCGTACCGCAGCGCTATCTGATGGAGGGCGACCCCTACCATTGCGAATGCCAGAAGACGACGCGCCTGCTGCGGGAACGGCTGGGGTGGGCGCCCGAAAAGGTGGTGACCACGTTCCAGTCCAAGTTCGGACCAGAGGAATGGCTCAAGCCCTACACCGTCGAGGAAGTGGCGCGGCTGGCCGAAGGCGGCAAGCGCCGGATCGCCATCATGGCACCGGCCTTCTCCGCTGATTGCATCGAGACCCTCGAGGAGATCAACGAGGAAATCCGCGAGGCCTTCGAGGAGGCGGGAGGGGAGCAATTCACCTACATCCCCTGCCTGAACGATCGCGACGACCATGTCGCCATGATGAAGGCGGTCGTCGAGGAAAACCTTGCCGGGTGGCTTTAGGCTCGCAAGCCCGCCACACCGGAGACCCGATTTCCCGAAAAGTACGCTTGAGGATCAGGCGGCGTTGCCGATCACGGGTGGCCCCGAATATTCGGTCGAGCCCGCACGGACCACGACATATCCGTTGGCAAGCTCGCGCACGAACTTGCCCTGTATGGCGATGTAGTTGCCGATGAGAATAGTGCGATACATCTTCGTCCCCCCTGACGAACCCATACACCCGGCGCTTGCGCACCGACTGCACGACGCGACCATGAATTGGAAACGATTCCCATGCAAGTGGGCACATTCGCCGCAACTGCAGCATGATCACAACCAGTCGCGCAGGATCGGGATCAGCGGCAGGTCCGCCGGGGGCATGGGATAGTCGCGCAGCCGCGCAGGCCGCACCCACGCGATCTCCTGCCCCTCACGGGGGGCGGGGACACCTTGCCACTTGCGGCAGGCGAAAAGCGGCATGAGCAGATGAAACCGCTCGTAGGCATGGCTTGCGAATGTCAGCGGGGCGAGGCAGCTCTGCCAGGTGTCGATGCCCAGCTCTTCGGAGAGCTCCCGGATCAGGGCCTGCTCCGGCGTCTCGCCCGGTTCCACCTTGCCGCCGGGAAACTCCCACAGGCCGGCCATGGACTTGCCCTCTGGCCTGCGGGCCAGAAGTACGCGCCCATCCGCATCGATCAGCGCTGCCGCCGAAACCAGGACCAGCGGCGCCGATCCTGTCACGAACGATAATCCGCGTTGATCTCGATGTAGCGGCGGGTGAGGTCGCAGGTCCAGACGCGCGCACCGGCCCGGCCAAGGCCGAGGTCGACGCCGATCTCCAGCTCGGGCCGCTTCATGTAGGCGGCGACCTCCTCCTCGACATAGGCGCTGGCCCGCTGGCCTGCCTCGGCCACCACGATGTCGCCAAAGCGGATGCTCAGCCGGTCGCGGTCGGCCGGGGCACCGGACTTGCCCACAGCCATGACGATGCGCCCCCAGTTGGGATCTTCGCCCGCGATGGCGGTCTTTACGAGGGGGGAATTGGCAATGGCGAATGCGACCTTTCGTGCGGCGGCGGCAGAGCTTGCCCCGCTGACGGTGATCGTCACGAACTTGGATGCGCCCTCGCCATCGCGCACCACCTGGCAGGCAAGATCGGTGAGCACCGCGCCCATTGCCGCCGAAAGGGCACGCCCCTCTGCGCTGCGGCCCGACGTTATCTCGGGCATCCCGGCACGGTTGCTTGCGACCGCCAGCACCGTATCGGAAGTGGACGTGTCGCTGTCCACGGTGATGGCATTGAAGCTGTCATCCGCCCGCGCCCGCAACATGGCCGCCAGCGCCTTTTGCGAGATGCGCGCATCCGTGAAGACAAAAGCCAGCATGGTCGCCATATCCGGGGCAATCATGCCCGAGCCCTTGGCAAAGCCCATGACCCGCACGGGCACGCCCGCGATCTCCACCTCGGTGCTGGCACCCTTCGGGAAGGTATCCGTGGTCATGATCGCGCGGGCGGCTGCGTCGGCTCCGCCAGCGGACAGCCCGGCGCGAAGCGCATCCAGCCCTGCCACGATGCGCTCATGCGGCAACGGCTCTCCGATAACCCCGGTAGAGGCGGTCAGCACATGGCCCTGGGGCACTCCGAAGGCACGTGCCGCCTCGGCAGTGACGGCGCGCACCGCCTCGACTCCGGCCACGCCGGTGAAGGCATTGGCGTTGCCGGAATTCACGAGGATGGCAAAGCCGCCCTTGAAAGGCCCGCGCGCCGCGATCCGCGCGAGTTTCTCCTGCGCGTCCAGGACGGGGGCTGCGCGCGTGGCCGAACGGGTGAACACCCCCGCCACGCTTGCCCCGGCCTCCACATGGGCCACCATGAGATCGTCACGCCCGGCATAGCGCACCCCGGCAGCGGTGGCGGCAAAGGAGACCCCGGCGATTTCCGGCAGTTCGGGAAAGGCCGCCGGAGCCAGCGGCGAGACGGGGAGTGCGGCCTTCTTCTTGCCGCCACCACCTGCGACCTTGGCGGCCTTGGCTGTCTTGGCTGTCTTCGCAGTCTTGCGGGCAATCCGCTCGGCGTCCCTTTCGGCCTTTTTCGCAGCTTTCTTCGCGGCCTTCTCGGCCGCTTTCAGCGCCTTGCGCGCCTCCTTCTCCGCCTGGCGGGCAGCCCGGGCGGCGGCTTCGGTCGGGGCATTCTTGCTGTCCTGCGCCATATGGCAGACCCTCATGCACGCTGGCCCGGGGGGCTCAGCGATCAAAGACTCCCCCGTCGCGGATTGCGGCGGGATCAATACCGGTCTCGAGACGCTCGATCTCGGCGGCCTCGACAAGACCACCGAGAGCTTGCTCGACTCTCGCGCGCTGCAACTGCATGGCGATCTCGGGACGCACCTCCTCCAGCGCCGGGGGCTCGCCGACACGCATGTCCGCAAGCAGGATCACGTGCCAGCCGAACTGGGTCTGGACCGGACCTGCAATCTCTCCGACGGCCATGGCCATGACTGCCTCTTCGAACGGGGCCACCATCATCCCTTCGGAGAACCAGCCCAGCGCACCGCCGTCGGGCCCGCTGGGTCCGGTGGAGCGCTCGCGCGCAAGCTCTGCGAAATCCGCGCCATCCTCGAGCAGGCGCACCACCTCGAGCGCCTCGTCCTCGGTCTCCAGAAGGATATGCGAGGCGCTGTATTCCGGGTCGGGCACGAAGCCGTCGAGCGCCTCGACATAGGCCTGGACGATTTCCTCCTCGCTGACTTCCTGTTCGGAAATACGCTCGATCATCTGGGTGGCCAGATAGGCGCGCCGGTCATTCTCCATCGACAGGGCCATGCGCATGTCGATGTCGTCCTCGATCGCCTGTGCAAGCGCGGTCTGCTGGATCAACTGTTCGAGGATGCCTTCAAGCAGAACCTCGTCGGGCAATTGCTGATACTGGGCAGGCAGGCGGCTGCGCAGGGCAACGACATGGCCCAGCGTGATCTCGGTTCCGTTGACGCGGGCAAGGACGGTACCCGCCTCGGCAGGCACCTCGGCGATGGCGGCGGTCACGGCGAATGAAAGTGCTGTGACGGCTGCCGCGCGTGTCAGTCGGGTGAGGATCATGCTGTATTCCCTGCTTTGGCATTTCGGTCATCTGCGCCCGGGCATGGGGGTCGGGCCCCGGACGCGACATTGACACATCTCCGGGGGCCGCTTACATCCCCGATATCGATTGGGCGCGGCTCTCCGCGCCCCGTTCTTACGTCGCGGACGGGTCGCAGGCAAGGCGGTCTCCCGGGCCCGCGCCACCGCATGCCCGAACGGGCAGGATCGGAGACAGCCACTGATGCTCGGTCTTGGAAGCATTGCCCGCAAGGTGTTCGGAACACCCAACGATCGCAGGGTGAAGACAGTCCGCCCCCTCGTGGCGAAGATCAACGCGCTGGAGCCCGAGTTTCAGGCTCTGAGCAATGCCGGGATCATTGAACGCACCCAGAGCCTGCGCGAACGCGTGGCCGGGGGTGAAAGCCTTGATTCCGTCCTGCCCGAGGCCTTTGCCAATTGCCGGGAGGCCGCGCGGCGCGCGCTTGGCCTGCGCGCCGTCGACGTGGAGCTGATGGGTGGAATATTACTGCATCAGGGGCACATCGCCGAAATGAAGACCGGCGAGGGCAAGACGCTGGTGGCGACCTTTCCCGCCTATCTCAACGCCCTGACTGGTCGGGGCGTGCATATCGTCACCGTGAACGACTACCTCGCGCGCCGTGACGCCGAATGGATGGGCAAGGTCTACGGCGCCCTTGGGCTGAGCACCGGGGTCGTCGTGCCCCACCAGGCCGAGGAGGAGAAGCGCGCGGCCTACGCCGCCGACATCACCTATGCCACCAACAACGAGCTGGGCTTCGACTACCTGCGCGACAACATGAAGTCGCGGATCGAGGACATGGCCCAGCGCGGGCATGCCTTCGCGATCGTGGACGAGGTCGATTCGATCCTGATCGACGAGGCGCGCACGCCGCTGATCATCTCGGGCCCATCGGAAGACAGGTCGGAACTCTATACCTCGATCGACAAGCTGATCCCGGAGGTGAACGAAGCCCATTTCGCCATCGACGAGAAGACGCGCAACGTCACCTACACCGATGACGGCAACGAGTTCATCGAGAGCCTTCTGCATGAGCGCGGCCTGCTGCCCGAGGGGCAATCCCTCTACGATCCGGAATCGACCACGCTTGTGCATCATGTCACCCAGGCCCTGCGCGCCCACAAGCTGTTCCGCCGCGACAAGGACTACATCGTGCGCGACGGCGAGGTTGTGCTGATCGACGAATTCACGGGGCGCATGATGCGGGGCCGGCGCCTTTCGGACGGGCTGCACCAGGCGATCGAGGCCAAGGAGGGCTGCCCCATCCAGCCCGAGAACGTGACCCTCGCAAGCGTCACATTCCAGAACTACTTCCGCCTCTATGACAAGCTTGCGGGCATGACCGGCACCGCCGCGACCGAGGCGGAGGAGTTCATGGAGATCTACGGTCTCGGTGTGGTCTCCGTGCCCACCAACCGCCCCGTCGCCCGCCTTGACGAACACGACCACGTGTATCGCACCGCACAGGAGAAGTTCGAAGCCATCATCGGGGCGATCAGGAAGGCCCACGAGCATGGCCAGCCGATCCTTGTCGGCACGACCTCGATCGAGAAATCCGAATATCTCTCGAGCCTGCTCAAGGAGGCCGGGGTTCCGCACAACGTGCTGAACGCGCGCTTTCACCAGCAGGAGGCACAGATCATCGCGGATGCCGGCATCCCCGGTGCGGTGACCATCGCCACCAACATGGCCGGTCGGGGCACCGACATCCAGCTGGGCGGCAACGTGGACATGCGGGTCATGGAGGCCATGACCGCCGAACCCGAGGCCGATCCGATCGAGACCCGCACCCGAATCGAGGCCGAGGTCGCCGAGGCCCGCGAGAAGGCGCTCGCGGCAGGCGGGCTTTTCGTGCTGGCGACCGAACGCCATGAGAGCCGGCGCATCGACAACCAGCTGCGCGGTCGTTCTGGCCGACAGGGCGACCCGGGCCGGTCGATCTTCTTCCTCAGCCTCGAGGACGACCTGATGCGCATCTTCGGGTCGGACCGGCTGGACAAGGTGCTGTCCGGCCTCGGGATGAAGGAGGGCGAGGCGATCATCCATCCATGGGTGAACAAGTCGCTGGAAAAGGCCCAGGCCAAGGTCGAGGCTAGGAACTTCGATATCCGCAAGCATCTGCTCAAGTTCGACAACGTCATGAACGATCAGCGCAAGGCCATCTTCGGTCAGCGCCGGGAGATCATGGAGGCCCAGGATGTGGCCGAGATCGTCGAGGACATGCGTCACCAGCTCATCGACGACCTGGTGGAGGAACACATGCCCCCCGGCACCTATGCCGATCAGTGGAACCTCGAGGGGCTTCATGCGCAGGTCATGGAGAAACTCGGCATCGAGGTGCCCGTCGTCGCATGGGGCGAGGAAGAGGGCGTCGACAACGAAGTCATGATCGAACGGCTGCGCAAGGAGGCCGATACCTTCATGGCCGCCAAGGCCGCCCAGTTCGGCCCCGAGAACATGCGCCAGGTGGAAAAGCAGATCCTGCTCCAGACCATCGACCAGAAATGGCGCGAGCATCTTGTCACGCTGGAACATCTTCGCTCGGTCGTGGGCTTTCGCGGCTATGCCCAGCGCGACCCGCTGAACGAGTTCAAATCCGAGGCCTTTGGCCTGTTCGAGGCTCTGCTGGAGACCCTGCGCGGCCTCGTCACGGAGCGGCTTTCGCGCATACGTCCCATGAGCGAGGAGGAACAGCGCGCCCTGCTCGATGAGATGCAGGCCCAGATGCGACTGCGCCAGGGCCCCGCCGTTCCCGCTGCCGCCGCCGATCCGCAACCGGCAACCGAGCCGGCCGAGGGTGACGCGCTGCCCGGTTTCGACGAGAACGACCGCAGCACATGGGGCAACCCGGGGCGCAACGCGCCCTGCCCCTGCGGATCGGGCAAGAAGTTCAAGCATTGCCACGGCCGGTTCGCCCCGGTCGACGCGACGGCGTGACCGGACGGCCCTGGCGGATCGTGCCATGAGAGAAGCCGAAAGCCGTCGCATGCTTGCCATGATTGGCGGGTATCACGGGGGCTGAGTGTGGCAGGAACCCGGATAGACCCATGGCAGAGACGCGCCTGAACGATCGCACGCTGACCCTGTTCACGAGCCTCTTCCTGATCGTCTCGATCGGCGTGATCCTCTATTTCGGCGAGGACATGGTGGACCGCTTCAGCGGCAATACCGCCGCCGAGGCTGTGGACGATTCCTTTGCCGTGAATGCGGGGAGCGCGCACTGGCTTCTTGTCACCGCCAATGACCGTCATGTGGGCGGCCTCAACGAAAGCGCGATCCGCCTTGTGGAGAG
>JAFIEC010000286.1 GCA_020832725.1 Paracoccaceae bacterium
CAGCGCCAGCACCCCCACCGCAGCATAGCCCAGCCCCATCAGGTCAACACCCGCGCTCAGCCGGTCACCGAGGATCAGCGCAACCCCGGCAAAGCCCGCCACCAGCCCGGCCACACCCAGCCACGGCAGCCGCTCCTTGAAGACGGCGCGATTGGCCACCGCCACCAGAAGCGGCATGGTCGAGGCGATGATCGCCGCGAGGCCTGCCTCGATGCGCTGCATGGCCAGAAAGAACAGCCCCAGATACAGCGCGTTCTGGCAGATGCCGAAGATGATCGTCCCGCGCCATTGCGCCGCGTTCAGCCGCGCACTCTGACCGAGGGCCGCGGCCCAGATCACGGCCACACCGCCCGAGATGACGAAACGGGCCGCAAGCGACAGGATCGGCGGCATCTCCAGCACGATCACGCGTGCCGAGGTGAACGCACTTGACCACATGAGCGCAAAGGCAAGGCCCATGGCCAGCGCACGCAAGTCCATGGTGGCTCCTCCGCCTGCGCTCAGCGCGCGCCAAACCACATGCGTGCCATCAACCCGTCGCGGCGCACGAACTGGTGCCACAAGGCCGCCAGCACATGCACCGCCACCAGCACCATCAGGACGGTGGCCAGCGCGCCATGGACCGCGCGGGGGGCGAATGCGTGGAAATCCTCGGGTAGCGGCGCGCCCGATCCGCCGAACACGATCTCGGGGAGGCCCGCCGCCCGCGCCAGCGCCACCCCCGAAAGGGCCATGGCGAAAGCGCCGAGATAAAGTGCAACATGCATCACCCGCGCCGCGACATTGACCGAGGGCAGATCGGTCTCGACCGCGGGCGGGCTGCGCGTGAACACCCGCACCGCCAGCCGCAGCACCATCAGCGCAAGGATCGCAAGCCCCAGCCCCATGTGCATGCGCAGCGAGAACAGCTTGGAAGGATCGTCATTTGCCGTAGGCACGAGGATGAAGGTGCCTGCGGCCAGCGCTCCGACGATCATCAGCGCCAGAAGCCAGTGCAGCGCGACAAGGGCGGGGTGATATCTGCGCATGTCGTCTCCGATGCTTCAGCCGAAACGCGCCGGACGGCGCTCCATGTTGGCCATGACGGCCTCGATCTGATGGGGCTGGCCTATCAGCGCCGCCTGCAGCCGCGCCTCCAGTGCCAGTGCCTCTGCATCGGCCTGCGTCCACGCCCCTGCCACAAGGGCCTTGGCTGCGGAGATCGCACTGGGAGAGCGCCCCGCGATCTCGGCGGCGAGGACACGCGCGGCCTCCAGCGGGTCGGTGGCCACGCGGGTGACAAGACCCATCCGCTCGGCCTGATCAGCAGAGAATTCCCGGGCTGTCACGATGAGTTCAAGCGCCTGATCGGCCCGCATCAGTCGGGGCAGGACGCGGGCGAGGCCCATGTCGGGCACAAGACCCCATTTCATTTCCATCACCGACAGCCGCGCCTCGGGGGCGGCGATGCGGATGTCGGCCCCAAGCGCCAGTTGCAGACCCGCCCCGAAAACAACTCCGTGCAGCGCCGCGATGACCGGAACCGGCACCTCTGCCCAGACCGTGCACGGCCTCTGGAAGCGGTTGTCGGCGCGGCCCTCGGGCGGCGACAGGATCTCGTCGCGCAGCCCCTCCAGATCAGCGGCCATGCGCGCCATCATGCCGAGATCGATGCCGGCACAGAACCCCTCGCCCGCACCGTGCAGGATAACGGCGCGCAACCCGGCCTGCTGCGCCAGGGTCTCGCCCGCGCGAGCCAGCGCATCGAACATCTCCATGTCCATCGCGTTCAGCTTTGCGGGGCGCTGCAGGCAGACCTCGGCGATCCCGCCCTGTTGCGTGATGCTGACCCTGTCGGACATGCGCGCCCCCCTGCGACCTCGCCGCGCCGGAGACTGGCCCGAGGCGACCGGCGACGCAAGGCCATAAGGCCGGGTTGAGGCTGGCACTGGGGCTGGGAGCAGCTCACACCTTGCGCTAGACTTGGGGCGAAAGGAGACGGACATGCGGTTTCTTCTGCGCCTCGTTGTCGTGCTGTTCGCTTTCGGTGCCGTTCTGCTGGGCGGCCTTGCCCTGATCCCGGCCGAGCGGGTTGGCGATCTGGCCAGCCGCCAGCTGGCTCAGGCGACCGGGCGCAGCGTCACCTTCGATGAGGGGCTGCGCCCGATGCTCTGGCCCGCACCGGGCGTGCAGACGGGCCCCCTGTCCGTGCGGAATGCCGATTGGGCAGAGGAGGGCGCGTTGCTGTCGGCCGATGGGCTGCGCGTGACGCTGGAGCCCGGGGCGCTTCTCCGGGGCGAGATCGTTCTGCGCGAAATCACGATTCTGCGCCCCCGGCTGGCCGTGGAACGCAGCGCGGACGGGCGGTTCAACTGGGAGGGCGATCTTGCGGCCGCATCCGGTGCATCCACGGAGCCCGGCGCTACCCGGCGGCTGGCCCTTCCTCGCCTGATCATCGAGGACGGTCGCCTGCTGTGGATCGATCACGGGCGGGGGACACGGCAATCGTTGGCTGCGGTCGGGTTCGACATGGCATGGCCCGCGCCCGATGCGGCGATTGTGGCGCATCTGTCAGCGCGATCGGATGGCGAGGCGTTGCGCGCGCGCCTGGAGGCCGACAGCGGCGCAGCCCTGATTGCCGGGGAACTGCCCGGGCGCAGGCTGGAGATCGAGGGGGCGTTCGGTCGCATCGGCTTTGACGGGCGCGGCGGCCATGCCCTGCCTGCCGCCGAGGGGCGAATCGATGCCGATTTCAGCGATCCGGTCGCGCTGGCGCGGCTGATCGGCGCCGAGGCGGCTGCGCTCCCGCCGCCCTTCGACAGAAACGTCTCCGTTTCGGGTGGGCTGACCGTACCGGGGCCGGATGCCGTTTTCCTGCGGGGCATGCGCATTACGGCGGGGCAGAACGTGATCGAGGGCGATGCCGATCTGGCACTGGGCGACCCGCGACCAAAGCTGAGCGCGCGCCTTGTGGCCGGGCCGCTGGTGCTGGGCACACAGGGCGGCGGTGGCACGGGCGACGCGGGCACAGGGGATGCCGGGGGATGGTCCGAGGCCCGGATCGACGCCTCGGCACTTGCGTTGCTGGATGCCGACATCGCGCTGTCGGCCCCGTCGGTCACTCTTGGCGGTCGCACCTTCGCGCCGGTCGATCTGCGCGCCACGCTGGACCGGGCGCGCCTTGTGACCACCTTTCGCGAGCTGGGCCTGCACGGCGGGCGGGTCACCGGCGAATTCGTGATCAACAACCGCAGCGGCCTTTCCGTGGGCGGCACTCTGGCCGCCGAAGGCATTGCCCTGCGCGAGGCGCTGACGCAGTGGGCGGGCTATGATCGTCTCTCGGGCACGGCGCGCGGCAACCTGCGCTTTCTTGGGGTGGGCGCGTCGATCGCGGCGATCATGACCTCCCTATCGGGGGAAGGCGCGGTGGAGATCGGCCCCGGCGAGTTGCGCGGGGTGGATCTGGCCGCGGTCCTGCGCGGGGGCGCGGCGGATGCCGGGTCGGGGCGTACGGTCTTCGACGCGGTCGAGGCACGTTTCGCAATCGAGGGCGGTGTCGCGCGCAACAACGATCTTGTGGTGAGAAGCCCGGTCATCGGGCTGACCGGGCGGGGAGAGGTCGACCTGGGGCGGCGCAGCCTCGATTATCGCCTTACCCCGGTCACGCTGGGCGGCGAGACCATTGGCGGCGCCATGGCCGGCATCGGCCTGCGCGCCCGGGGCCCATGGCAGGATGTCAGGCTTGCACCCGATCTGTCAGGCGCGGCCGGAGCCATAGTGGACCGTGAGCGCGACGCCCTTCGGGAACGTGCCCGCGAAGCGTTGGAAGAGAGGCTGCGCGAGGTCGTCCCCGAAGCCGACGAGGGCCTTTCACCCGAGGAAATCCTGAGGCAGCGGTTGCAGGACGAAGCCCAGCAGCAGCTTCTGCGACTGCTGGGCCGGCAATAGCGACGGGCCCCGCGCCGTGCCTCGGATCAGGCCTCAGGCCCGGCCGCGGGCGGAGCCCATGCCCAACTGCTCCTGCGCAAGGATCGCCGCCTCAGCCCGCCGCAGGATACGCCGGGCATGGGGGCCATAGCCGCCCGCCTCTTCCAGGACTTCGGGAAACAGGTCGGTCAGCGACTGCCGCTGTGCGGCATCCAGCACCGAAAGGTCGCAATCGGCGGGGTGGAAGGTCTCGGCCTCCACCCCGTTGGCCCAGACGATCTCGTGGTGCTCGAAGAGAAGGTGGATATAAGTGGTCTCCCGCATGCGGGTCTCGGTGACGATGCCGCGCTCGTCCACCAGATCGCGGGCGGCTGCCAGAACCTCGGGCGTGCCCAGCATCGCATCGACTGCAGCCCCGCGCAGGAGCAGGCGATGGTCGGGCGAGACCCAGAGATCGGATTCCGGCAGACCCCCACCAAGGCTGCCCGCGCGGATGCGCACCGGCCGCAGATGTGGCATTGCCGCCAGCCGAGCGCCACCCAGCCTGCGCTGGCCTATCCAGTAGATGCGCTGCACGCCGCTGTCACGCGTGACGACACGGTCGCCTGGCTCCAGCGTCTCTACGGGGCGCGGTCCAGCCGGTGTCAGGATCAGGGTGCCGGGCGTGAAGCAGACCTGCCCCGACGCCACCGGCTCTGCGCGCGGCGCGGCGATCTCGCCCGCATAAGAGGCGACAACCACCAGATCGGTGTCCCGGGGCGGGATATCACCGTCGAAGGCCAAAAGATCAGGGCCCTCGCACAGGCCCGAAAGCACCGCGACAGGATAGCGGCGGCGCCCGTCCGAGACGTGAAAGACGCGCGCATAGGGCGGCTCTGCCACCTCGGCGGCCACAACCCCGTCGGCCTCGGGCGCAGCCGTGCGCCCCTCGGCAGTCCAACCGCCATGGCGCACTGCCGAGACGCCGGCCGCCGCCATCACCTGGCCTTGCGAGATGCCCTGAAGCCAGTCCTCGCGGGCAGGTTCAAGCCTGACCATGCGCCCCGTCCAGCGCCAGGCCGAACCTGTTTCGGGGCCATGGTCATAGTCACCCTGCCCCCAGTCGATGATTGTCTGTGATATCGGAACAAGGGACGTTCCGCGATAAATCGCGCCCATGCCACTGCCTCGCTGCTCTGCCCCGCCGGTTATTCCGGCTTGTGGTTTCAGTCTAGCATTCAGTGGCGCGCATGAACAGCCACTATACCAGGGGTATAGCGATGGTTCTTCCACCAAAGCTGTAACTGCGGGCGGCGGCGCAGGCGCAGCGATCCTGATGGTGCCGGCAAGCGCTGGCACCACACATCTGCGCTCAGAAACGCATCCGGAGGCTGACGGTGCCCACGACCTGCCCGTCTCGCTGGCCCCGGAACTCCCGGCCCAGCCAGCTGAGGCCATAGAAAACCTCGCTCCGCGCGCCATGCGCCACAACGCCCAGCCGCGCGCGGCTGCGGAAGGGCTCAGGCCCGGGGCCCAGCGCAGGGGGCAGATAAGCCGAGGACAGGACGCGGGCGACATCTGCCCCCATCACCACCGAAACCCCGCCGCCGGGCGCTGTCTGGACCGACCGTACCCTGTGCCCGCTGACGGGGTCGCGCACCATCAGAGCGGCCTCGCCATAGGACCCCACGACCATGTCGATGCCCGCCCGAACAAAGGTCTCCGCCCCAGCCTGCGCCTCGAGAAAGGGGCGGATGCGGATGCCCTCGGCAAAGACGGCCTCCCGGCCGATCTCGGCACCGAGGGTCGGGTGGAACGCATTGCCCAGCTGATCACCCTGAATGGCCGAGCGCGGATAGCCGAAGATGGCATGCAACCGGTCCTGAAACGAGAGGACTCCCGTCTGTGGCCCGATCGCCACCAGATCGGCCCCAAGGCGTATATCGGCGGCACCCCGGCTGATGTGGCTGTGCAGGCCGAGGCCGATGACCCCGACCGGGCGCCTGTCACCCGGCGCGACCGGCACCGAGATGGCGCGCGGCGCGATCGCCTCTCCGTGAAAGCGGAACTCCAGCAATTCGCCCAGTCGCTCGGGCGGCCGGCCCGTCCATTCGCGGCCCCGGATCACACTCATTGTGTAGGAGCCGGTCCGCCAGCGATCCTGCCGGTCCACGATGGAATCGTTGGTCAGGATCCGGGCATGGCCCAGCGTGATGCGACCCCCCTCCTGCGCGATGACGGGCGTCGCGATTCCGGCAACCACGGCGGCGGCCAGGGTCGCAGATGACAGTCTGCGCAGAAAAGCGGGAGTTGGTCGGATGCTGATCACTGAAACCTCGATCTGTCATCCCACCCGGACGCGACCATAGGCACTCGTCCTGAACGTGTATAGTGATTCGAACAGCTTGCGTCCGGATGTTCCCGTTCCCCCGACCCTGAAGGCGGCGCAACCGGGAGGATCGGCGGGCGACGGTGGACAGTCGGGCCGTGTGGCGCGAGACTGCGTATCGAACCGGAGGCCCCCATGAAGAAGACCTTTCGACGCGCCCTCGACCTCGCTGCCATTGTCGCCATTGCGGTTGCACTGGTCGGTCTCATCACGACCGACAGAGGCGTCGTTCGCGAGGGGCTGCAGGTGGGCACCACCCCTGCCACGATCACCCGAGCCGCCGGGGCCGTTGATGATTCCGCCCCCGTCGTCGTGATCGCCCATGGCTTTGCGGGCTCGCGCCAACTCATGGCCCCGTTCGCCAACACGCTGGCACGGGCGGGCTATGTCGCTGTCAGCTTCGATTTTCGCGGGCACGGGCGCAACCCGATCGCCCTGGGCGGCTCCATCACCGACGAGGACGGCGCGACCCGCGTGCTGATGGAAGAGACCGCGCGGGTGGTGCAGGCCGCGCGCGCGCTTCGCGACGGGCGGGTCGCGCTGCTGGGCCATTCCATGGCGACCGACATCCTGGTGCGCCTTGCCGCCGTGGAACCGGAGATCGCGGCCACGGTCGCGGTCTCGATGTTTTCGCCCGCCGTCACGGCCGAAGTGCCCCGCAACCTGCTGATGATCAGCGGCGCATGGGAGCCGATGCTGCGCGACGAGGCTGTGCGGGCCGCCTCGCTGGTCGCCGCCCCGGAGACGGCGGAAGAAGGATTGACCTATGGGCTGTTCGAGGACGGCAGCGCACGCCGGGCCGTGGTCGCCCCGAGGGTGGAGCATGTGGGCGTGCTCTACAGTGCGACATCGCTGATGGAGGCGGTGCGCTGGCTCGACCAGGTCTTTGCACGGCCAACCGTCGCCGATCTCCGCATCGACCGGCGAGGGCCGTTCATCCTTGCGCTGCTGGTCGGCGTTCTGCTGCTGGCCCGGCCCATGGCGCGGCTGCTGCCGCGGGCCGCGGATGCGCCCGCCGGTGCGGGCCTTGGCTGGGGGCGGCTGTGGCTTCCCCTCCTGCTGCCGATGATCGCCACCCCGCTGATCCTGTGGCCGCTGCCGACATCCTTTCTCCCGGTGGTGGTGGCCGATTATCTGGCGATGCACTTCCTGTTGTACGGGCTGCTGACATGGGCCTGCCTTGCCTGGGTGGGCCGCCGCACGCGGCCTCTGGTGGCGGCGCGACCGGTCACTGTCTCACGGCCGGTGCTGATGCTGGCAACGCTGGGGGTGGTCGCCTATGGCTTTGTCGCCATCATCTGGCCGGTTGATCGCTGGGTGACATCCTTTGTGCCCGGCGAGGGACGGCGGCTGCTCATCGTGGCGATGCTGGCGGGAACGCTGGCCTATTTCCTCAGCGTGGAATGGGCGACCCGTGGGCAGGGTGCTGCGCGGGGAGGCTATCTTGTGGCCAAGCTCGCCTTTCTGGTCTCGCTCGGCATCGCGGTGGCACTGGATTTCGAGCGGTTGTTCTTCCTGCTGATCATCGTGCCCGTGATCGTGGTCTATCTGATCCTGTACGGGCTGATCAGCGGCTGGGTCTATGCGCGGGTCCGCCACCCCTTCGCCGGGGCCACGGCCAATGCGGTGGCATTTGCCTGGGCGCTGGCCGTGACCTTCCCGATGCTGACCGGCTAGGCGCGATCGGCGCTGCTTGCCTCGTCCACGTTGTCGGCCCGGGCGGCGGGTTCATCCGACGCTTCGGACGCGGCCCGGCGGCCCTGCAGGTAGCACAGCCCCATCAACCCGAGCGCCACCGCAACGGCTGGCAGCTTGACCATCGGGTCGGGCACAACCGCACCGAATCCGGCCACCGCCAGCCCCGCGCGCACCCACAAGCCCACGGGGGCCATGAAGTGCCCCTGAAGCGCCATCGACAGCGCGAGGAAGCCGATGCAGACGGTCACGAACTCGAACATGATTGTCAGCGGACTGCCCATCATCAGCAGAGACTGGTCATAGACGAAGACGAAGGGCACCACGAAGGCCACGACCGCCAGTTGCATCGCCACAAGCGCGGCCTGCATCGGCTTGGCCCGCGCCAGCGTGGCCGCCACGAAGACTGCCACACAGACAGGCGGCGTGATGAAGGACAGCACCGCGAAGTAGAAGATGAACAGATGCGCCGCCATTGGCGTGATCCCCGCCTGCACGATGGCAGGGGCCGCGATCACGGCAAGGATCACGTAGGAGGCCGTGACGGGCATGCTCATGCCCATGATGATGCTGGCCACCGCCGTGAACAGAAGCAGCAGGAACAGGCTGCCCCCCGCAAGCGACAGAAGCTGCTGGCTGAACAGAAGGCCCAGTCCCGTCAGGCTGATGATGCCGACGATCATGCCCGCGATGGCCGCAAGAATGCCCATCTCCACCATCAGGTTGCCGGTATTGGTCAGGGTGTCGAGCATCCGGCGCGGGGTCAGCTTGAGCGGCAGCAGAAAGCTGATCGCCACCACCGAGACAAAAGCCACCATGGCCGATTTCGACGGGCTGAGAAAGATCACGAACAGGCAGTAGATCAGCGTCGCGAGGGGCACCAGGAACAGCCAGCCCGCCTTCATCACCGCCCAGAAGCGCGGACATTCCGAGCGCGGCAGCCCGCGCAGGCCCAGCTTTCCAGCCTCGAGGTCGATCTGGAAGAACAGCGTGATGTAGTAGAGGAGCGCCGGCAGCAGCGCGGCCAGCACCACCTCGTAGTAAGGCACGGCAAGGAATTCGGCCATCAGCACGGCCGTCGCCCCCATGACCGGGGGCATCAGCCCACCCCCGCGGGAGGACACCGCCTCGATGGCCGCCGCCGAGGCGCGGCGATAGCCGGACTTGATCATCATGGGGATGGTGATTGAGCCCGTGACCACCACATTGGACGACGCACTGCCCGAAAGCGTGCCGAAAATCGAGGAGGCGATGACAGATACCTTCGCCGGCCCGCCGCGCCTGTGGCCCATGCCCGAGATCGACAGGTCGGTGAAGAAGTTCCCCCCGCCCGCAATGAAGAGCGCCCGGCCGAACAGCATGAAGGCAAAGACCATGCCGAACACGACACTGGCGATGATGCCCATCATCGCCTCGGTGTCGGTATAGACGAAATTGACCATGCGCCGCCACGGAATCGACCGCCCGCCGAAGGCCCCGGGAAACGAGCTGCGATAGATGCCGTAGCCGAAGAACATCGCCGTGAGGATCACCAGCGGCCAGCCAAAGGCGCGGCGAGTCAACTCGAGGATCAGGATGACCGAGATCAGCGCAAAGGTCGTCCTTTCGGGCACGATGAAGCCCGACATGACGATGATCTCGTTCCACTTGAGCGTCAGGTAGATGCCGACGGCAAGGCCCGCTGCGGAAAGGATCCAGTCATAGAAGGGCACCGGCCGGTAGGCTGCCGACGGCGTCGCGGGAAGGCGCAGGAAGCCTGCGGCGAAGACAAGGCCGTAGAGCAGGCCAAAATACTGCTCCTGAAAGAAGCGGACGCGCAGGATGAAGGTGACATCGAGAACGAAGGCAAGACAGACCAGCGAGATGGCCAGCGTCAGGCCCAGAAAGACCCAGCGCCGCAAGCCGCTGTCCACCCGCATGGGAAGGGCGCTCTCGGGGTCGACCACCTTTATGCCGGTGCTGTCACTGCTGCTCATGCCACCTCACCATCGTCATATAGCAAAGGCCGGACCCCGCGCATGACGCGGGGCCCGGCAAAGGGCGCCAGGGTCTCAGTTACGGCCGAAATCGGCCAGAAGCTCCTGCTGGCGGGCTTCCATCGCATCCGACCACATGCCCCGCTCCTTGTAGAAGCTCACGGCATGAGGGTGATAGGGGATGATCGCGTCCTCGGTCACGAAGCGGTCGACCGTCCAGCCGCCCAGCGCAGGGTTGGCGGCGCGGAAGTCGTCGTTGAGATCGATCAGGGCCGCCAGCGTGGTGTGCACGGCCTCTTCCGACACATCGTTGAAGCCGACCACATAGGAGGGCAGGAAGGTCATCCACATGCCCTCGCGCACACCCGGTGCGCCCGGCTCGACCCAGGTGACGACCGCAGGATAGATCTCGCGCATCCGCGCGACCGCTTCTTCGGAATTGTCGAGCCCGAGGAAACGAACGCCCACGAGGCTGTCGAGTTCGTTCACGATGCCCGCACCCACCGAGGCGTAGAACACATCGAGCCGCCCTTCGGTGAAATCCTCCCGCTGTCCGCCATAGAGGGTGCTGCGCGGCAGGGCCTGCATGTCGTCATAGGTCATGCCCGCATTCGCCAGCTCGCCACGCTTGAAGACGTCGATGGCCGGACCGCCCGAATATTCGCTGCCGATTCGGCGACCGCGAACGTCAGCCAGGGTCTGGATGTCCGAATCGTTGCGCACATACAGGGCGACGTTCAGGCCGCTGCCCGAGGCAATGAGCCCGATGTTGAACGGCTGGGGAAAGGGCCCCTCGCCGCGCGCGGCAAGCCAGGCCTCGTAATGCGATGCGGTTCCGAGGTCCACCTCGCCGGTGGTCATCATCGGCAGCCAGACGCCCGCGCCGGCCGATGTCATCAGGCGGCCGGTGAAGTTGGAATTCCGGCTGATCACATCGCTCAGCGCGGCGCCGACCACGTAGAAGTTGGATCCGGGCTGGTTAGCGCCGATGACGATGTCATTGGACATGGCCGGGGTCGCGGTTGCAAAGGCTGCGGCGACAGCCGCGGCAGCACCCCAACGGCTGCGAAACGTATGGATAGTTCTGATCATGTTCGTCTTCCTCTCTGATGATATTGCCTTGGCCGGGCACTGAGTGGTTACCGTAACGCCGACCAAGGCGGCCCTGCTTCACGAACCAACGAGTGTTCATTTTGGAACACTATCGACATTTACGAACATGGGAACACATAGTGGCGCGACGATCAACTGTCTAACGCTGGCGGGGCATCTTCGGCACCTGTTTGACAAGCCGCAGCCGACCGCCCGATGTTCACCCGGAGAATCACGAGGCAAAGCCATGATGCGCACCGAACAAGGCAACCTGGTCAGTACCACGCAATCCGACCTGCCCCCCTTTGTCCTGTCCCGTCCGCGGGACCTGTCCGAGGCGGTCGCCCTTCTGGCCGAGTTGCCCCGCCCCGTCGTCCTTCATGCAGGCGGCACCGACCTGTTTGCGAAATTCCGCGAAGGCCTGCGCCCGGCCAGCCTTGTGACCCTGTCCGGCATACGGGAGCTGCGCGCGACCCGCGTGACCGAAACCCACATCGAACTGGGCGCAGGCCTGACGCATCGCGCGGCGCTGGCAGATGCAGCAGTGGGCACGATTCCCGGCCTTGTCGCGGCGTGGCGACAGATTGCCACAGTCCGCATCCGCCATCTGGGCACCCTGGGCGGCAACCTCATGGCGCGCCACACTCGTTATGAGCTGTCGATCCTCATGACCGCGCTGGGGGCGGAGGCCCGGCTTCTCGGACCGGGCGGCGAGAGGGTCCTGCCGGTGGCGCGGCTTTGGGATGCAGACCTGACCGAGACACCGCTTCTGGCCACGATCCGCATTCCGCGAGAGGGCGCGCCGGTGCTGGATTACGAACGCAGCCAGCGCCCGCGCTTTACCCAGGCGCTGTGCCGGCGCGGCACCGGCGGGGACGAATCGTGGAAACTGGTCATGGGCAGCGAATACCTGCGGCCCTGGGCCACCGATTTCGGACCTGCAGACAGTGCCGCTGCGGTGCTGGAGCGCCTGCCGCAGGATTTTCATGACGTCGCGGTGGGACGGGCGCATCTGCAACGTGCAGGCGCCGTCTTTCTGCGCCGCCAGCAGGACCGTATGGGAGAGCCCGCATGACCGCCACCGACACCACCGAGCTGCGCTTCACGCTGAACGGTACCGCCATGACCCGGCAGGTACCCACTTCCCGGGTACTGTCGGACCTGCTGCGCGAGGACCTTGCCCTGAAGGGCACCAATGTCGCCTGCGGCCGGACGGTCTGCGGGGCCTGCACGGTTCTGATCGACGGGGTGCCCCGCGCGGCCTGCTCCACCTTCGCCTTCGAGATCGAGGGCGCCGAGGTGCTGACCGTGGAAGGTCTGGAAGGGCCGGACGGCCTTGACCCGGTGCAGCAGGCCTTTGCCCGACTCAGCGCCTTTCAGTGCGGCTTTTGCACGCCGGGGATGATCCTGCTGGTCCGGGCGCTGCTCGACGAGGTGCCCGACCCCGATACCGAGACCATCCGCGCCCACATCTCCTCGAATATTTGCCGCTGCACCGGCTACGGCCTCATCCTCGAGGCGGTGAAGCTTGCATCCGACATCCGGTCCGGCAAGGCCGCAGCCCTGCCGCACAAGGAGGCCCGCACATGACCGCCCAGCCCCCCCTGAATGTCGTCGGCGCGCCGATCGAGCGGGCGGATGGCCATGACAAGGTGACCGGCCGCGCGCGCTATACGCTCGACGCCACCATGCCGGGCATGCTGCATGCCAAGGTGCTGCGCT
>JAFIEC010000290.1 GCA_020832725.1 Paracoccaceae bacterium
CGCGGTCTCGATCGGCTTGAAGGCCAGATCGATCAGGCGGCTCGCCAGGTTCTGCGCAATCCGCGAGACAGCCCCCGCAAAGCTCTGCCAGCTGAACTCGCCCGACTTCAGCGCCTCCCTGATCGGCCCGGTGATGTCCTGCGCCAGACCCTGCGCGATCTCTCGGGAGCGCTCCCGGGCCGCCCGCAGCGCCTCCGCCGTGGCCTCCCAGGCATCGCGCGCGGTGTCGGCCGCCTCCCTGAGGGCGCTGCCCGCGCCCCGTCCCGCACCGCCGGCCCGGCCGGCGCTCTCCACCACCTCGTCCACCGCATCGTCGAGCTCCTCGACCGCCTCGGTGATCGTCTCCACGCCGTCGCGCGTCTCGGCAAGACCGGCCGCCATCGCCGCCCGCAGGGCCTCCCAGCTGGCCAGCGGGCCGCGCGCGGCCGTCTCCACCGCGCCCATAACCTCCCGCAGCAGCTCTGCCTGCGCCCGGGCATTCCGTGCGCTCTCCTCGAACCCGAGATCGGGCAGGGCGACAGGCTCGGCCAGCAAGGCGGCCTGGAAGGCCTCCCGGGCCCGGCTGCCGGCTTCGGCGGCCTGGCCCTCGAAGGGATTGTCGAGCTGCCCCAGACGCAGCTCACCCACCAGCGCGATGCGCCGCTCCACCCCCAGCGCCGAGAGCCCGGCATTGATCCCCTCGAGGAAGCCGTTGATGCGCCGCCCGACGGCGTTGAGCATGGCCTCCACGCCCGCAACCAGCGCATTGGCCGCAGCGAAGGCATGCTCCCCGATTGCCGGGGGAAGTGCGCCCCAGAGCACCTTGATGGCGTCCAGCGCGCCCTGGAAGGTGGTGAGCGCCCCGTTTGCAAAGCCAACCACCGCCTCCAGCGCGCCCTGCAGCGCCTCGGCAATGTCGGCCCGGATCTCCGCCCAGCCGGTCATCAGCCGCAGCCCCATGGCAGCAGCCCCCAGCGTGATGCGCTCCCAGACCTCCGCTGCCAGATCGCCCAGCAGCGAGAGCGCCTCCCCGAAGCCTCCTGCGCCCCGTACCAGCCGCCCGAATGCGTGGATCAGCTCGCCCGCAGCCACCACCAGCCCGATCAGCGGCAACCGCAGCAGCGCGCCGCGCAGCACCACCAGCGACATGGCCAGCCCCCGCACCGAGGCTGCCGCCGCCACCTTGGCCGCCACGAACCGCCCCGCCATCAGCGCCGCGATCCCGGCAGCATAGGCAGCAAGCCTGCCCAGGTTGTCGAACAATCCCCTGATCGCCACGCCCAGCGGCCCGGTCCGGCGCGCCAGGGCTGCCATGGCATTGGCCATTGCCTCCAGTGCAGGCGCTGCGGCCACGGCAAGCTGGTTTGCAAGCCCCCGCCAGATCAGCCCCAGCCGGGAGAGCGCATCATTGGTCCGCTCGATCTGCGCTGCATCCTGCTCGGAGACCACCACGCCGAAGTCGTGCACATCCTCCGCAGCCTGGCGCAGGGTCGCCGTATCGATGCGCCCGAAGACCAGGGCGGCCCGATCGCCGAAGAGCTGTGCGGCAACAGCGGCGCGCTCGGCCTCGGGCACCATCTCCGCCAGCCGCTCCTGGATGAGCGCGATGCGGGCATCGAGCGGCAGGCGCTGCAGCTCGGCCGCCGTGAGCCGCAGGCGTGCCAGCGCGCCCACCGCGGGCCCGGTCCCCGCTGCGGCCTGGGCCAGCCGCCGGGTCAGCTGCAGCGTGGCCTGCTCCACCTGGCCCATGGACACGCCCGCGAGATCGCCCGCACGCGCCAGCACCTGGATACTCTCCACCGTACTGCCCAGCGAGGCCGCGAGCTTGGCCTGCCCGTCCACCACCTGCAGCCCTGAGCGGATCATCGCCCCCGCAGCCGTGGCAGCCGCCCCGGCCGCCGCCACCAGCGCCACCCGCGCGCGCCGCGCAAAGGCCGCCAGCCGCACGTTCGCCGCCTCCATCTCGCGCGACAGCCGCCCGAAGCCCCGCGATCCCGCTTCGCCCACACCCTCCAGCTCGGCACGGACCTGGCGGCCCCCGGTGGCGGAGAGGCGGACGCTGACACGCTTCTCTGACATGGGGAGGTCCCTGGGGCAGTTACTATCTGGGGAGTGACATCGTGCCATGCAGGCGACGTCGTCCGCGCACGCCCCGCCGTTTTGCGACAGAGTGGTCGCGTGAGGTACGAGAGGACGCCGTATCGATGCTTACTGCGACGATGACAGCGCAGTGGCGGATCTGCTTTGTCTGGACAGATCACGGTCCCGCCGATGTCGAGATCGTGGATCATCATTGAAGGGAGATGACATGAGCCTGCTGACAGAACCGTCTCATCCCGGGGAGGTCCTCTCCGAGCTCTATCTCGCGCCGCTCGGCATGAAGGCACCGACGCTTGCAAGACGTCTCGGCGTGCCGCGCACGCGTATCGAGCGGTTGATCAAGGGCGACACGGCGCTTTCTGC
Organism: Paracoccaceae bacterium; assembly: GCA_020832725.1. Lineage (GTDB taxonomy): Bacteria > Pseudomonadota > Alphaproteobacteria > Rhodobacterales > Rhodobacteraceae > JAFIEC01. Next base: position 2,443 of record JAFIEC010000290.1, read on the forward strand.
AGATACCGCCATGCGACTTGCAGCCGTATTCGGCACCAGTCCGGAATACTGGATGAACCTGCAACGCGCCTGGGATCTGGCGCGGGCCCGTGAGCGTGTCGATCTCTCGGGGATCGTTCCCCTCTCCGCTGCCTGACGAGATGGGCGAGTCGTTCACGAACTTCGAGACAGGTTTCACGGAGGCGCTTGCCCATGCCAGGGGCCAGGGTCCGGCCAGGGTTCATGAGATCGAACTGACCTACCCCGATGTGCAGGCGATCCGGGCGCCCTCCGGATCGGCGCCTACAGATCGATTTTGAAGTTAACGCGGAGGCCGTTCTCGGTCCCGGGTCAGATCACTTGAGATTGATGGCCGCTCGTCATACGCTTTAGCTATCGATCACTTAAAGGTATGATCATGGCCGAGACCGCGACCCTGTCCACTAAGTTCCAGATATCGATCCCCAAGGCGATCCGGACTGCCCAGGCCTGGGAGGCCGGGCTGACCTTCGCCTTCATCCCGAAGGGCACCGGCGTTCTGCTCGTACCGGTGCCGAAGAGGGAGAGCCTAAAGGGGCTGGCGAAAGGGGCGCGACCCGAGGATTATCGCGACCGGTCGGACCGGACCGGATGATCCTTGTCGATACCTCGGCCTGGATCGAATGGCTGATCGGCTCGCCAACCGGCGAGGCGGTCGCCGGTTATCTGCCCGAGCAGGAGGCCTGGGTCGTGCCGACCATGGTCCAGCTCGAACTCGCCAAATGGCTTGCCCGCGAGGTTGGCGAGGACAAGGCCGACCAGGTCATCGCCTTCACGCAGGTCTGCCAGGTCGTGCCGCTCGACACAGAGATCGCGCTTGCGGCGGCCGAGGCCTGCCGCGCGCATCGCCTCGCCACCGCCGATGCCATCGTCTTCGCCACGGCGCGCGCCAGGGACGCGACGCTGGTGACCTGCGATGCACATTTCGAGGGCATTCCGGGTGTGACGTTCATTCGCAAGGTCCGGGATTGAAGGCGTCCGGCTTTTCCCCATCCATCCGCTCATTGATCTGCCGCACCATCACTGCCTCGATCGCGGGCAGCAGCTCTGCTGCGGCGCGGGCGTCCACTCCCAGCGCACCTGCCATGGCAAGTGCGGCGCCCATGTCCCAGCCCAGCACCTGCCCGCCCGGGGTGAGGCGCAGCTGGCCCCCGAGCCGCAGGGCCAGGTCCCAGACCTGCCAGCCCTCCTGGCTGCGCGGTGCGTTCAGCCTTGCCGGGCAGTCTTCGCAGCTTTCCGTGCAGGCCGCGCAATAGCTCTCGCCCCCGCCCCAGACCCATGTGGCGAGGGGGCGGAGGCGTTTTTTTCCCGCTCCAGCTCCAGTGCCTTCGCGACATAGCCCAGCTGGAAGCGCTCGAAGATCGGCCAGATGTCGAGAAGCGCCGCGATGCCCTCGGGTGTCACGGGGGCTGGCTTGCCTTCGGCATCGCCCACACCCTCCCAGTCGAGGATGGCCCGCTGCGCGATGGCGCGGGCGAAGATCACGGCGATCTCGTCGTCACTACTCCCCTCCGGCAGGCTGCGGAGACCCGGGTCGCTGCGGGCGGCCCCCATCAGCGCGGTGGTCAGCGGCGCGAGGCACCCGCGGCCGCCAAGCCGCCGCCGTAAACACCAGAAGCCCGCGCGCCCCTCCCCCACATCGGGCCGATCTTCCACAAATCCCAGAGGGGCTATGGCGCGACGGGGGTGGAGATTCAGCAGCAAAAAAACGGCTCTGCGCC
>JAFIEC010000294.1 GCA_020832725.1 Paracoccaceae bacterium
CGTTCTCGAACGGGACCTCGACATTCCGGAAGATCAGCTCTCCGGTGTTCGAGCCGCGCATCCCCAGCTTGTCGAAATGAGGCGAGGTGGAAAAACCCTCCATCCCCCGCTCCACGATCAGGGCGGTAATGCCGCGGGATCCTGCCTCCGGGTCGGTCTTGGCATAGACCACCAGCGTGTCGGCATCGGGGCCGTTGGTGATCCAGTATTTGGTGCCGTTCAGGAGGTAATGGCCGTTGCGACGCTCGGCGCGCAGCTTCATGCCCACCACATCCGAGCCCGCGCCCGCCTCGGACATGGCCAGCGCCCCGACATGGCTCCCGCTGATCAGGCCGGGCAGATAGCGCCGCTTCTGCTCCTCGGTGCCGTTGAGGCGGATCTGGTTCACGCAAAGGTTCGAATGCGCGCCATAGGACAGCGCGACCGAAGCCGAAGCACGGGCAATCTCCTCCACCGCGACAGTATGGGCCAGATAGCCCATGCCAGCACCGCCCCATTCCTCCTCGACGGTGACGCCCAGCAGGCCGAGCGCGCCCATCTCGGGCCACAGGTCGGGGGGAAAGGCATTGGTCCGGTCGATCTCGGCCGCGCGCGGGGAAAGGCGCTCCTGCGCCCAGCGCTGCACCATCTCGCGCAGGCTTTCGACCTCGTCGCCCAGCGCGAAACCCATCGAGGCATTGAACATCCGGACCTCCCTGCAGTCCATGGTTCCGAAGGTGGCAGCCAACGCTCCATGAACGATCGTTCAATTGTTAGGCGCGCCGCGTGCCCCGGTCAACCTCGGGTTCGGTCACGCGCTCCTGCCGGGCTGTCGGCGGTGTGGCATCGGCCTGCCCGGCAGCCGCCGCTATCCGCGCCAGAGCGGCGATGAACGCCTCCTGCTCGTCAGGAGACAACGCCCCGTCGATCGAGTCGCGCCGGGCCTGCAGGAGCGGGCGCAGACGCGCCACCAGCGCCGCTCCCTCGGGCGCAAGCGCGCAGACCCGGACGCGGCCATCGCCCGGGCTGCGCCCATCCTGCACCAGCCCCGCCGCGCGCAGCCGCGTCAGTGCCTTGCTGACCTGCGCCTGCTCCATGAAGGCGGCCGCAACGACATCCTTCTGCGCCAGCGCCCCCAGTTCCTCGAGCACCGCAAGCACCCGCCATTCCGGCAGGCTCAGCCCCGAATGGCTCCGCAGGAATGCCGCGAAACCCTGCCGCAGAGCGCGGTGTACCCGGTTGACCTCCACATGCAGCCGGCTGGCCGCCTCGGGCCGTCGCCATCCCTCCGGCAGGCCGCCGGGTTTCATCAGCTGTCCGTTGACGGGCTTTTCCATGACGTGTCATATAAATTCCGGGCCCGTATGGCCCCCTGCAGGCTGCCACGAAAGGAAAGCCCATGTCACGGCTTCGCGACCCGCATTTCTGGTATCCCGGCGAGGAACTGGCCGAGGACGAGATCCGCATCACCGCGCTGGGCACCGGCATGCCCTTCACCCGCCGCCAGCAATCCTCCCCCGGCTGGCTGATCGAGACCGGCAATGGTGACCGCTTCCTCTTCGACCTCGGCACCGCGACGATGCGCAACCTCAACGCGCTGGGCGTGCCGCATTCGCTGCTGGACAAGGTGTTCCTGACCCATCTGCATGTCGATCACATGGGCGATCTGTCGTCGCTTCTGGGGCTGGGCATGGTGCGGGGACGGTTCACCCCGCTGCGCGTCTGGGGGCCATCCGGGTCCGAGCCGCGGCTGGGCACGGCGGCCTTTGGCGACGCCTTCAACAGGATGATGGCCTGGGATGTCGAAAGCCGCCGCAGCGTGGTCAACGCCGGTACCGGCTGGAAGGCGGAGTTCACCGAGTTCGACTTCTCGGTCAGCGGTCAGATCGTCTACGAGCAGAACGGCGTGACGATCCGTTCCTTTCCCGCGGTCCATTGCATCGACGGCCCCGTGGGCTATCGCCTCGACTGGAATGGCCTCTCGGTGGTCTATGCGGGCGATGGCAAGCCTGCGACCTTTACGGTCGAGAATGCGCAGGGGGTCGATGTTCTGATCCACGAGGCCTTTGTGCCGGCGGTCGAATATGCCGAAAAGACCCACCTGCCTGTCGAGGTGGCGCGCAACATCTGCCACGGGGTGCATTGCCCGCCCCGCTCGGCCGGAAAGGTGTTCGATCTGTGCCAGCCCCGGCTGGGCGTGATGTATCACACCATGATCTCCGAGGATCTGCGGGTGCCGGTGATCGACGATGCGCGGGTGACATGGAAAGGCCCGCTCGCACTGGCAGAGGATTTGCTGGTGCTGAACGTCACGAAAGCGCGCATCACCCAGCGCAAGGCTGTCGTGCCGGACCTTGCGTGGCCGGCACCCTCCCACAACCACGGAGCGCCCCGCCCGCCGATGGAGCGCGACAAGGTCGCGCAGATGTCGGACTGGCTGGCCGCCGCCGAGATTCCGGTTGACGGGGTCGAGACCACGATCACCGACGCCTGAGGCAGAAACCCGGACCGAGGGAGACCACCAGAAATCAAAAGGCCGGGCAGTGCCCGGCCTGTTGGTGCGGTCGAGACGGCGTGAACGCTGATTTCAAGCGGTGTCAATGCGTCCTATCCCTATGTTTCTTATTCAAATAGTATCGTCTGCATGTTCCACCCGATCTTGCGATATCCCAAGGTATCGCGTAACCTCTGGGGGATAATTCGGGGGATATTATCTGCCGGTCCCGGGCGAGATTTGTTCAATGCACAAGCTCACGGCCTTCGCGATCAAGGCACTTCCGCCAGGCAAGCATGAGGATGGCGGCGGGCTTAGGCTTGTCAAGAGACCGGACGGAGGCGGGCAATGGGTCTTCCGTTACACCTGCCATGGTCGTCGGCGCGAGATGGGTCTGGGCGGCTGGCGCGCGCTGTCGCTGAAAGAGGCTCGGGAGCGGGCCGCGCACTACCGCGGCCTCGTTGCGCAAGATATCGATCCGATCGGGGCGCGCAGGCGGCTCAGGGCCGAGGCGGTCCGGAACAGGAACATCCTCCGGGATGTGGCCCTCGATGCCTTCGAGAGCCGTAAGTCCAGCCTTCGGGGCGATGGTGTCGCGGGACGGTGGTTCAGCCCGCTCGAGCTCCACATCCTGCCGAAGCTCGGCCGCGTGCCCGTCGCCGAGATCAACGCTCGCGACATCCGCGACGTGCTGCAACCGATCTGGCACACCAAGGCTTCGACGGCGGCGAAAGCCATCGCCCGGCTCGGGATCGTTTTGCAGCATGCAGCGGCGCTGGAACTCGATGTCGACCTGCAGGCGGTCCCGAAGGCCAAGGCGCTGCTCGGAGCGCAGAAGCACAAGGTGACGGCGGTCCCAAGCATGCCTTGGCAGGAGCTGCCAGCATTCTACGCTACCTTAAGTGATCCATCACCAGTCAACCTTGCTTTGAGACTTCTGATCCTGACGGGAATGCGGTCGCTGCCCATCCGATTCGCCCGGGTCGACGAAATCGAAGATGATGTTTGGACCGTGCCGGCGGAGAAGATGAAGGGCCGCCGGGGCAAGGTAGAAGACTTCCGAGTGCCACTTACCGCAGAAACGCTACGGGTGATCGCGCTCGCTAGGATGTACGAGCGAAAGGGCTACCTCTTTCATGCCCGCAAGACCGTGATTAGCGATGCGACGATGTCCCGGATGATGGAGCGCCGCGGGCTCGCGCCACGGCCGCACGGCTTCCGCACCAGCTTGCGCACATGGCTCGCCGAAGAGACCGAAGCGCCACACGAGGTGGCCGAGGCGATGCTGGCGCATCTCAGTGACAGCAAGGTGGTCAGGAGTTACCGCCGAACCGATTTTCTTGATCAGCGCCGGGCGCTTCTGGAGCGATGGGCGGCCCATTGCGTCAGCGAGACCGCGACCCCCGCTTGAGAAACGCGCGGCCCCGTCGAGGATTCCGGCGCAGGCTTTGATATCACCGGCTCATCCCTCATTGTCCGCGTCTGAACTTCCCGTGCGCGGCCTTGTTTGTAGGCTTCTCTTCCGCGGCGAATGACCGTTTCCCCTTCCCGGCCTTCTCCTTCGCTTCGATCTCGAACGCCGCGCGCCCCCAGTCGATCCAGACCTTCCGGGCGTGCTCACCCTGCGCGCCTTCCAGCCGGTCGGCCATCCACAGGAGCGCGCCGTAGATCAGGGTGCGGTCGTCGCCGGTGATCTCGACGATCCCGGTTTTCGCGACCAGCCCGCCCAGCTCGATCAGCTGCCATGTGCGCCTGCGCCGGTCCATCTGCCAGCCGCGCCGGTCATGCCGCGCCCGGGCCGCCTGAAGGCGGTTGGCTGCTGCCCGATTTCGCCTCAGACCGCCCTCCGTCGCCACCATCCGTCGGAGCAGATCGCCGGGACTTGCTGCGAAACATCGCCGCCCCGCGCTTCGCCCAGGCCTCCCGCTTCGCGGGGTCCGTCGTCTCGGCCAAGACCATCAGCGCGCCGGCCAGTTCCTCGGGTGCGAGCGCGTCGGCCCCGGTGGCGATCACCAGCTCGCCCAGCTGTTGC
>JAFIEC010000295.1 GCA_020832725.1 Paracoccaceae bacterium
AATGCCTGGCATCACCGCTCGGATGCGCTGTCGTCGGTCGTGGCGATGGGCGGCATCGGGGCGGCGATGGCGGGGTTTCCGGGCATGGATGCGCTGGCAGCGGCGTTGATCGCGGTGATGCTGGGCCGGCTTGCATGGGACTTCGGCACGCCTGCGGTGGCGGAACTGGTGGACGCTGCCCCGCACGAGGCCCTCGCCGAAGCCGCGACCGCCGCCCTGTCCGCAACGCCCGGGGTCCGGGATGTGCATGACCTGCTGATGCGGCGTTCGGGGGGGCGCGTGCAGGCCGATGTGCATCTTGGGCTCGACCCCGACCTGACCCTGTCCGAGGCGCACCGGCTCTGCGAGGCCGCCCGCGCGCGCGTGCTTGCGGAGTTGGCCGAGATCGAGGATATCGTGATCCACCCCGAACCCCACGGCCATGCCGACGGCTTCGGGGCCTATCGCGCGGCGCTGCGCCCGGCCGTGCGCGCCACGGTGGAGCGCTGTCTGGGCCCGCTCTCTCCCGAGATCGTGGCACTGCAGCTCGATTATAGCAACGAAGGCATCATGGCCACGGCCATCATCGGCGGAGCGGTTTCCGAGGTAGATTCAGAGGCCGCCCAGGCGCGACTGGCAGAGCTTCGCTCCGAGGGGCGCACCGATGTCGTCAGCCTGCGGGTGCTGGCCGTCTAGCCGGCGCGATCACGCCATGACCGGCACCGGCAGCAACCGGTTCCAGCCCGTGGCTTCTTCCAGCGCGCGGCCCAGCGCCAGCAGCGTCGCATCCGCGCCGAAACGCCCCACGATCTGCACCCCGACCGGCAGGCCATCGGCCCCGATGCCTGCGGGCACAACCAGCGCTGGCTGGCCGGTGGCATTGAACGGAAAGCAGAACGGCACCTGAGCAAACAGCCGCTCGCGGAAGCGGGTGAAATCCTCCTCTCCCGTGGGCAGGCCCCCGATTGCCGGGGTGGGCGCGGCCATGACCGGGGTCAGCAGGCAGTCATGCGTCTCGAACCAGCGCCCGATGGCCCGCACCTCGGCATTGATGGTGGCAAATTGCATCGCATAGTCGGGCCCGCCCACCGCCCGCCCCAGCCGGACCGCAGCGCGGGTGGCAGGCTCCAGCGCCGCCTCGCCGCCACCGCCCCGCCCCGCCATCATGTCCACCAGCGCGGCAAGCCCCGGAAGCATCACGTTCATCATCGCAGACAGCAGGCGGTGCCCGTCGAAGACCGGGGCAGCGTCGTCCACCTCGTGGCCCATGTCGCGCAACAGATGGGCGATGCGCCGCACCGCCTGGACCATGCCCGGCGCCGCCTCTGCCCCGTTGTAGAAACCGCTTGTCGCAAGGCCGATGCGGAGCCCCGAAGGCGGTCGTGCAATGGCCGCCCGATAGCCGCCGGGGACAGGCAGCGTTGCATAGGGCGCGCCCGCATCCGGCCCCGCCACCACATCAAGCCACAGCGCCGTATCGCGTATTGAGCGGCTGACGCACAATTCGTGGCTGATGCCATGATTGGCATCGCCGCGATGAGGCCCCGTTGGCACCAGCCCGCGTGTGGGCTTCAGCCCGACAAGACCACAGGCCGCGGCCGGAATGCGGATCGAGCCTGCGGAATCGGTCGCATGGGCAATCGGCACCATACCCGAGGCGACCGCCGCCGCCGCCCCTCCGGAAGAGCCGCCCGCGCCATGGGCAAGGTTCCAGGGGTTGCGGGTCGGCCCGCGCAGGTCGGATTCCGTGGCCGCGTTCAGCCCGAATTCGGGCGAGGTGCTGCGGCCCAGAAACACCAGCCCCGCGCGCCGCAGCCGGGCGATCGTCTCGGCATCGAGATCGGGCGGAGGATCTTCGGGCACACAACGCGACCCGTGCCGCAGGGGCATTCCCCGCACCGGCGTGTGCAGGTCCTTGACCAGCGTCGGCACACCATGGAGCGGCCCGCCCCCGCTGCCTGGCGCGGGTGCCGCAGCCCGGTCCGGATGGCAGACGGCGTTCAGCACCGGGTTCAGCAGGTCGATCTCGGCCCAGGCGGCGGCGGCGGCCTCGGCTGCGGTGATGCTGCCGGTGACGATCGCCTCGGCCAGGGCGGTTGCATCGAGCTTGCGGTACTCATCGCGGGAAAGGGTCATTGCGGGGCCTGCCTGTCGTGCCTGCAGATGGCGGTGATGTTCAGGATCGTCGCGCCGGGGGCATCGGCGGTAAAGAGATGGCCCATCGCGGCATCGTAATAGACGCTGTCTCCGGTGCCGAGGACGACCGGAGCATAATGCTCGGTATGCAGGGTGACCTGCCCCGAGAGCACAAGAACGAACTCCTCGCCCTCGTGACGGACCCATTCGGGAAAGTCGCCCCTTGTGGTGGCGTTCACATGGATCAGCGTGGGGTCCATGATGCGCCGGGCAAGCGCGAGTGTCATGGGCGCATAGTCGTAGACACCAGCAGGGTGGCGCGTGCGCGTCTCTGCCCGATCGACGACAAGCCGGGCCGTCGTCTCGCGCAACGATGCCTCGGCGGCAGGGCCAGGGCGCAGCAGCAGCGCGACATCCACCGAGAGCGCGGCCGCGATCCTGAGCATCACGTCGTAGGTGGGCGAGACACGGGCATTCTCGATCTTCGAGATCGAGGAGGGCGCAAGGCCCGCCCGCGCCGCAAGCGCCCGCTGTGTCAGGCCCTGGGCGCGGCGCGCATCCAGCAGGCGGCGGGCGAACTCGGAGCGCACGGGAGCTCCGGCAAGGCTGGCATCCGGTGCCGACAGGGGTGCGGACACGACATCTCTCCGTTGACTTGCTTCTTTTTAGAAGCAAAGCTCACATCTGGAAACAGCGGATTTGCCTGCCCCGGCCCCAAAGCGCCGGGCGGTCGTCCGGCGGGAGAGGTCCATGGTCTGGGGACTGGGTATCGTGGCGCTCCTTGCGCTCTCTCTGGGGGCGGCCCTGGCCTATGTCTTCGGCGCGGTGGCCATCGGCGGCTTCTGGCTGACCGGGCAGGAGCGCCAGCTTGCCGCCCTGCCCCAGCGACTCATCAGCCAGGTGGACAGCTTCACCTTTCTGGCCATGCCGCTGTTCATCCTCGCGGCGGAGATGATGACCCGCTCGGGCGTGACCCGCGCGCTGATCGACCTTGCAACGCTGGCCTTTGCCCGGGTTCGCGGCGGGCTGGGGCATGTGAACGTCGCGACCTCCGTCTTCTTCGCGGGGATTTCGGGCTCGGCGGTGGCCGATGCGGCGGCCCTCTCCACCACGCTTGTTCCGGCGATGGAGGAACGCGGCTATTCCCGCCGCTATGCTGCGGCGATCACTGCGGCCTCGGCCATGATCGGCCCGATCATTCCGCCCTCGATCATCCTGATCGTCTACGGGGCGTTCATGAACGTCTCGGTCGCGGCCCTGTTCGCGGGGGGGATTCTGCCCGGGCTGTTGCTGGCGGCGGCGCTGCTGGCGGCCAACGCCTTCTTTGCCTGGCGCGATGATCATCCCACCGGCGCGCGCGCGGGCGGGCCGTCGGTCGCAGCGGTGCTGCTGCGGGGGCTGCCCGCGCTGATCCTGCCCGCGATCATCGTGGCCGGAATCGTCTTCGGCGTGGTCACGCCCACCGAATCCGCCGTGCTGGCGGTGCTTGCGGCGCTGGGGCTTTCATCGCTCTATCTGCGGCTTGATGACGGGCTGTCGGGCAAGGCGCTGCTCGCGGCAACGCTCCGGGTGGCCAGCGGCGCCCTGCAGGCCACGGCGATCCTGACGGGGGCGATCTTTGCGATCCTGTTCTCGTCAGCGGCGTTCGGCCACCTGCTGGCGATCCAGGGCGCGCCGGCCGCCGTTGCCGGTTTCGTGGCCGCATTCGACCTTGGTCTCGGGGGCATGCTGGCACTTCTGGTGGTGATCCTGCTGGTGGCGGGCATGGTGATCGATGTCACGATGGCGTTGGTGCTGCTGGTTCCGATTCTGGCACCCACGGCCGTGGCGCTTGGGGCCGACCCGCTGCATCTGGGCATCGTGATCTGCTTCACGCTCACCCTTGGCCTTGTGACACCGCCGCTGGGGGGCTGCCTGATGGTCGTCGCGACCGTGGCCCGGGTTCCCTATCTGTCGCTCGCAATCGCCATCCTGCCCTTCATCGCCGTTCAGGTCGCAGTGCTGGTGGTGCTGGTGATCTTTCCTGGCATCGTTCTCTCCCTTCCCGGGGCACTTGGGCTCTGGGGCAATCCCTGACCGAAAGGACATATCCATGACCCGCTCCATTATCCTTGCCGCCGGTCTTGCGGCATTCGCCCTGCCCGCCAATGCGGCAGACCTGCGCATCGCCGTGGGCTGCCCGCCCGTCGATGCCTGCGCCGACTGGGTCTTTGCCGAGGATGTGCGCACACGGCTTGCCGAGCTGGGCATGGCCGCCGAAGTCGTGGCCGGCGCGGCGCTGGGCCGCGACCCCGATGTCGTGGACCAGATGAGCCAGGGATTGCTGGAAATGGCCCTGACCAATTTCGTCATGGTCCGCCAGTTCGAGCCGATGGTGCTGGGCTTCATGACCCCCTACATGTTCGACGATCAGGCCCACATGTTCCGCGCCATCGACGAGGGATCGGTCGTGGGCCGCATCAACGAAAGCCTCGAACCCGAGGGGCTGCGCCTTGCCACCCTGACCGGGCTGGGCGGGCCTGTGGGGCTGTTCACCTCGCGCGGACCGGTGGAGACGATCGCCGATCTGGCGCCGATGCGCCTGCGCGCGATCGATCGCAGTCAGGTGGCCCTGTTCGAAGCCTGGGGCACGCAGGGCGTGGTGATCGACATGGCCGAATTCGCCACCTCGGTGCAATCGGGCGTGGTGGACGGCTATTTCAACCCGCCCATCGTGCCGCTGATGTTCCAGCACACCGACATGCTGAAATACTACACCGAGATCGCGGCAGGCCACGGCGTGCGCTCGGCGCTGATGTCGCTTGACTGGTACGAGGGTCTTTCGGATGCGGCGCGCGGCATGGTCGATGACGCGCTGGCCCATGCGACAGAGCGCAACCGCGCCTGGACGCTGGCCGCCGAGGCCGGTGAGGTCGGCGCACTGGAGGCGCGGGGGGTCACGGTCACGCGCCTGCCCGACGATGTCCTGGCCGAGTTCCGCGACCGCGCACGCGGTGCCTGGGACGAGCTGATGCCGCCCGAATACATCGCCGATTTCGAGGCGCTGGCCGACGCCACCCGGGAGTGATCCGCCCATGCGTGCCGTCGCCGCCCTCGGCCTTGCCCTCGACAGGATCGCGCTTGCCGGCGCGGTCCTGGCGCTGGTGGTGATGGTGGGGGCGATGACGGTGCAGATCGTTGCGCGCTATGTCTTTGCCCAACCCCCCTTCTGGACCGAGGAACTGGCGCGCTATGCGATGATCTGGGCGGGTTGCCTTGGTGCCACGGTGGCCTTTCGGCGCATGGCCGATCCGCGCGTGGTCGACCATACGCATTCGCCGCGACCCTGGCTGCGACCGCTTGCCAGCCTGGGGGCCGGGCTGGCGGCGGCGGCCTTCCTGGGACCGATCCTGTGGTTCGGCCTGTATGGGCCGGGCATGAACCCCGCCCGCGGCCATATCGCCCGCGCGGCGCGGCGTAACTCTGAGGCACTGGATATCCCCATGTCATGGGTCGCCCTTGCCCCCGCCGTGATGGCAGGGCTGATCCTGCTGCACGCGGGCCTTCTGCTGATCCTGTCGTTCCGGAGGCCGGGGCCGTGAAACTCCTGACTGCCGCGCTGGTCACCGAGACCAACAGCTTCTCGCCTATCCCCACGGGGCGCGCCGCCTTCGAGGAGAATCGCGTGTTCCGGGGCGACGCCACTGCGGTGCCGGAACTCTACTGGACAGCGCCGCTGCATCGGTGGCGGGCATGCGCCGAATCGGAGGGGTGGCAGGTCGTCGAAAGCCTTGCCGCCTTTGCCCAGCCTGCGGGACCGACGGCAGGCCCGGTCTTCGAGACGTTCCGCAAGGCGATCCTGTCCGATCTTGCCGCCTGTGGCGGGGCCGACGTGATCCTGCTGGCACTGCACGGCGCGATGATGGCCGACACCGAGGACGATTGCGAGGGTGCGCTTCTCGCAGACCCGCGACGGGCCGCGCCCGATGCGGTGATCGGCGGATTGCTCGACCCTCACAGCCACCTGACGTCAGGGATGCTCGCTGCGGCCGATCTGCTGGTGGCCTTTCTCGAGTATCCCCATGTCGATGTGCCTCAGCGCGCGGTGCACCTCTTCGACCTTGCCGCGCGGACCGCCCGCGGTGCGATACGCCCGGTCATGCGCGCCCACCCCTGCAACATGCTGGTTGCCATGCCGACCACGAGCCAGCCCATGCGCGCCCGCGTGGATGCGATGGCCGCCCGGACAGCGGAACCGGACCTTGTGTCCGTGTCGCTCATTCACGGCTTTCCATGGGGCGATCACCCCGAGGCGGGCACGCAGACGCTTGTCATCTCGGATGGCGATGCGCCGCTGGCGGAGCGGGTGGCAGCCGAGGAGGCGGCCGCGCTCTGGTCGATCCGCGAGGCCCTGAACCCGCCCCTGCCGGATATCGGGGCGGCCCTCGATGCGGCCCTTGCCGCGGGCGGGACGGGACCGGTCGTGCTGGCCGATCAGGCCGACAATCCGGGCGGGGGCGCACCCGGGGACGCGACCTTCCTGTTGCGCGCCATCCTGTCCCGCAGGCTTTGCGGTGTCGTGACCGGGATCTACTGGGACCCGGTCGTGGTGCGGCTGTGCGCCGAGGCGGGCGAGGGAACGCGGCTGCCCTTGCGGCTGGGGGGCAAGCTGGGGCCCGTTTCCGGCGACCCGCTGGATATCGAGGCAGAGGTCGTGGCAATCCGCGACGGGCTGACCCAGCGCTTCGGCCAGCTGCCCGTGCCCCTTGGCAGGCTGGTGCACCTGCGCACAGGCGGGGTGGACATCGTGGTGAGCGACCTGCGCGGTCAGGTCTTTCACCCGGAGGCTTTCACGCAGATGGGCATCGAGCTTGCCAATGCGCGGATCGTATGCGTGAAATCCTCCACCCATTTCCACGCAGGCTTCGCCCCGATCGCCGCGCAGGTGATCCTTGTTGCGACCCCGGGTGCGATTTCGCCCGATTTCGCCGCGATCCCGGCCCGCCGCCAGCCGCCGGGCCTGTGGCCCAGGGCCGCCTTGCCACGCAGGACACAGGGAGCCACGCCATGACCTCTGCTCTTGTCGCCGCGCGCGACGGATTCGCCGCACGAAACCCCGAGCAGCCCTTCCAGCACGGGGGACGGCATTGGGGTGTGATCGACACCGGGGGCACGCACCCTGCCCTGCTGCTGCTGCCCGGCACGCTGGGCCGGGCCGATGTGTTCTTCCACCAGATCGAGGCCTTGTCCCCCCGCCTGAGGGTGATCGCTGTCAGCCATCCCTCCTCCGGCAGCCTCGAGGACTGGACCGCCGATCTTGTGGCCCTGCTCGATCAGCGGGGCGTGGGGGCGGCTGCGGTGCTGGGCTCGTCGCTGGGGGGCTACATGGCCCAGATTCTGGCCGGACATCACCCCGGGCGCGTCACCCATCTTTTCGCGGCCAACACGCTGGCCGGAACGGCCGGGCTGACGAACCGGCCGCCCTATGCGCTCGACCTCGAGGCAACGCCAATCGACGAATTGCGGGCAGGTTTCGAGGCGGGGCTGGCCGCCCGCGCCGCAAGCCACCCCGCCGAGGCCGGGACGATCGACCTCCTGCGTGCCGAGATCGCGGGGCGCATCCCCGAACCCGAGCTTCGGGCGCGGCTTTCGGTGCTGAAGAACGCCCCGGAGCTGCCGGCCTGCCCACTGCCGCCGGAACGGATCACCGTGATCGATGCCGAGGACGAGCCGCTGCTTCCGGCCGACTGGCGGGCAGCCGTGCGCGCGCGGCTGTCCCCCGGAGCCGCCTTTGCCTTTGCCCATGGTGGGCATTTCCCCTAACTCGTGCGCCCAGATCTTTATAACGCCCTTTTCCCGGCGCGGCATGGCCATGCGCCCTTGCCCGACCCATGGGGCCCCGGACC
>JAFIEC010000047.1 GCA_020832725.1 Paracoccaceae bacterium
GCGCGATACGCACCGCATCCTTGCGAAATTCATCCGTCCTGCCTGTGCCCGTTCGCCATTGGGCTTGAACCAATGGCGCCGCAATGGCTCACTTCATCTCCTTTGCTGCACATTACGTGATCAAAGGAGCGGCACCAAACCATGACAGGTCCACTTCGCCGCGTTTCAGCGCAAGAACGGGGACTGACCGCCCAGCGCACGCTCTGGCCACCTGTCTGCAAGCCAACTCTGGCAGACTGCCAAATTCGCAACACCGACAGCCCATCCGCCGCGCCCGCGCACGGCGGCCCCTTCCGCATGCCCATCACCCCAAGGAGACGCCCCATGTCCGACCACATCCGCACCTTCCGTCACAGCCCCACCACCGCGTCTCATCCAGATTGACGCAGAATCTCATCCTGTTTGTCGCGCGGCAATTTCCGCGATGTTCCAGACGGCCTCTGGCGCTGGAAGAACTTCTCGCCTGCCGAGATCGCCTGTCGCGGCACCGGGCAGCTGAAGCTGCACCCGGAAGCCCTCGACAAACTCCAGGCGCTGCGGGACCGGCTGGGCAAGCCGCTGATCGTCCGTTCCGCCTATCGCTCGCCCCAGCATAACCGCAATGTCGGTGGCGCCCCGCGCTCGAAGCACATGGATGGCACCGCCTTCGACATCGCCATGTCGAACCACGACCCTGCCGCCTTCGAGGCCGCAGCCCGCGAGGTTGGGTTCCTCGGCTTTGGGTTCTATCCGCGCTCGGGATTCATCCATGTCGATCTCGGGCCTGCCCGGACATGGGGCGAGCGCTTCCCGGTGCGGGCGGTGCCGTTTGCCGCCGAGGCGCCACCCGCGCGCGAGACGCTGGCCGCGAGCCGGACTCTGCGCGGTACAGGCGCGGCCGGGGTGGCCACAGTTGGTGCGGCCGGGGTCGAGGTCGCGCAGGAGGTGTTGACGGAAGCGCAGGGCGCCCTCCTGCCGCTGGTACCATATCTCGATGCCCTGCGCTGGCTCTTCATCGCGCTGGCGCTGGCCGGCATCGCCGTCGCCGTCTGGGCGCGGGTGGATGACTGGCGCAGGGTGCTGCGCTGATGTGGGGCAGTCTGCTGGTCAGCCTGCTCGCCCGGCCGGGAACGCGGCGGGTGACAGCGATCGCCCTCGCAGCCCTCACCATCGCCCTGTTCATCCTCAACCTCCGCCGCACGGCCGAGCGCGCAGGCCGCGCCGCCGAACGGCTCGAAACTCTGGAGCGCACACATGCCATCCACCGCCAGATGCTGGACGCCGCCGCGCGCCGCCCTCGTAGCCGCGACGATCTTCTTGACCGGTTGCGCGGGGGTGACTTTTGACGGCACGCCCGGTGCCTGCCCGCCTCTGGTGGAGTACAGCCGGGCGGAACAGGCAAAGGTGGCCGAGGAAGTTGTGGCCCTGCAGGAGGGGACGTTGATCCCTGAGTGGCTCGCCGACTACGCCGTCCTGCGCGATCAGGCGAGGGCCTGTAGGGGATGAGAATGCGCAGACAATAAAAGAAAAACGGGCCGGGCAACCGCCGAAGGAAGCACCGCATGCCTCAACCGCCGCCATCGCCCGGCCCGTTTCCAATATTCACGAATTCAAAGTGCCAGACGCGAGTCGAGGCCTGGAAAGCCAGAAGTATGGCACGGATCAGTAGCGTCCGTCCCTCGCGGAAATGGGCACAATTGTGCACCCGTCTTGACAGCCGAAGTACGAGTACAACCGGCGATCGCATTGCACCGGTAACAGTAAAGCCTGCGCGCAGAATGCCCAGTCTGGTTGCTGAAACAGTCCCCAATCAAGCCTAAGCTGGCCGACGTATCATGCTGGAAATGCTCGGCGCGCTGCGGTTCCGGACGATCACCGCGACGATCTCCGACGGCGAGGATCACCGGCTAACAATCTCCTTGGGTCCGCGGAACTGTCATCGACCACTAGTTCCGCGAAGAACGGCAAGGCCGCCGCGCTCTCGGGCAACATCAGATTGCAACGCGCTGTGATGGATGTCTGAAAGTCTTCCTTTCAGCCGTAGCCCTCTCTGCAACCGTCATGTTCTGACTATGAAACGAGAACGAATCCTGACCCTGGATCAATCATCGGACAGATTGGGTATCTACAAATGTCAACAGAGCCTAATTTGGATCAGCCCGGATGATCCGCATCAATGCCATTGTTCGGATCATCGAGGCAGCCAGCCACGCAGGTGCGTGGTGGCAGCACTCCATCAAGGGGGATGCGAGATGGGCAGACAAGCAAGGGCGATCGTGATTGCGATGGCGACGGCAGGGCTGACACTGGCGGGGTGCGCCAATCCCGACGGTACCGCCAACCAGCCCGGAACCGGCGCGATCATCGGCGGACTGACCGGGGCCGCAGCAGGCCAGATCATTGGCGGGGATACCCGGACGACGGTCATCGGCGGTGCGGTCGGAGCGGCTGTTGGCGGTGCCATCGGGGCGCAGATGGCGGCGCAGGAACGGGAGTTGCGACGTTCGCTTGCCGGCACCGGCGCCGACATCACCAACACCGGATCACAGCTTCGGGTGATCCTGCCCGAGGCGGTCACGTTCCGTACCGCATCGTCGGTCGTCGATCCGGGGTTCCGTCCGGCGCTGAGGTCGGTGGCGGACAGTTTGCGGCAGCATCCTGCCTCGACGGTCCGCGTGGTCGGCCACACCGACAACGTCGGGTCGGCTGCCTACAACAACCAGCTCAGCCAGGAGCGGGCGCTGGCCGTGGCGCGCGAGCTTATCGCCGGCGGAACAGCGGCGTCGCGGATCACGGTCTCCGGGCGCGGCTTCTACGAGCCGATCACGTCAAACGCGACTGCGGCCGGCCGGGCACAGAACCGCCGCGTCGAGATCGTCATCACGCCGACGAACTGAAAGCAATCACCTGCCGGGGTGACGAGACGGGCTCGGGGGCAACTCCGGGCCCGTCCCTGGTTTTGGGGTGCGAGGTCGCCTGCCGAAACTAACTTTTGCGGCACCAACCTGCATCAGTCCCGCCCTAGCGGCACGTCAATAGGGTGTTCATGACGGCACCACATTCCGCCGTCGGTTGTTTGTTTCGAGTGACGGCGAAGCTTCCCTGCACGGCAACCGGGCGCGTGTCTGGCCCGGCAGGGGGGCTTCGTCAATTCGGGCAGACCTAGCAAGGACGAAGCCCATGGAAGCGAAAACCCCCGTGCCCAACACCACCGAGAAGATGAAGTCCGTCAAGGCGGCATGGGACAAGGCGCCGGCCGGTCCCAAGAAGGACGCGGCGCTGAAGCACTATCAGGCCGCCGAGAAGGCGATGGCCGAAAAGCATGACGGCGAGTGCAGCCGCGAGTTGGACGCCGCCGCCAGCGCGCTGGCATAAGCTTCGGCACTTACCTTCCCCGGCAGGACCTGCCGGGGAAGGCCTTCAGCGCAACAGGGGGCCTTCCTGATCGAGATAGGCCGTGTCGAAACTGGCGACAGCCGTCAGCCCTTTGAAATCGTCGAAGACCACGCGCCCGTTCCGGAACGTCACCAGGCCCTCCTCGCGCAATTGGCGCAGCACGCGGTTGACGTGCACCGCGCTCAGCCCCAACGCATCTGCGAGGTGATACTGCGTCAGCGGGCAATCGAACCCGGTGCGGTCGCCCAACCCGACAAGGGCCAGTCGCGCGCCCATTTCCAGCAGGAAATGCGCCATCCGTTCCTCGGCCGACCGGCGCCCGAGGTTCACCAGATGCTCCACCACCATCGCCTCGTCGCGCGACGCGGCCCAAAGCACAGCGGCGGCCAGACGCGGTGCCTGCGCGAAGGCGTCCAGAATATCCGTGGCGAGCACCTCGGTCGCCTCGATACGGGTCACCGCCTCTACCGAGTGGTCGGCGGTACGAAACAGGATACTGCGCAACCCGAGGAAATCGCCGGGGATCTGGAAGTCGACGATCTGTCGCTCGCCATCCGGAAGAAGCTTGTAGGAACAGGCCCAGCCCTCGGAGAGGATAAAGGCCGAGGCCTTTGCCTGCCCTTCATGGATCATTTCATGCCCAGACATGAAGCTCCGGCGGCGCCGGTCGAAACGCGTAAGCGTCGCCAGGTCTGTCTCCGACAGGACGACAAAGGCTAAAAGTTTGCGTGTCAGAGGGCTTTGCAAAGTTGGCATTCTCGCACCACACGGGATAGGCAGCGGGCCTGTTCACTTCTGCAACTAGCCGCAAAAGAGACGCCTCGGACTGCTTTGGATCAGTCGAGCATATCCGATTGCGAATATCATCGCGAGATGTTCCGGCCGTCAGACGCCGGAACGCCTGTCCCCAGCTTGAAGGCGCAACCGCTCATGACCGCACCCAACGACATTGCCGGAACCGCCGCGCTGGCCATCTGCGAGTCACTTCTGCTCGCGCTCAATGATCGCAACATTCTGCCGGAAAGTGAAATCGTCGGCATCCTCAAGGATGCCGCTGCGGCGCATGAATTCGCCCCGAAGGGCGACCAGGACGCGCTGAACGCCGCCGTGGCCGCTCTGATCAACAATATCATCGCGGGCGGTAACTCGGTCCGCCGGCGCTGATATCTAAAGCCCGGGTGAGGCCGGAAATCTCACTCTGCCCCGTAGGCGCCTGAGCGTCAGGCCCCCGTCCGGGGCGAGGCGCAGCACCAACGCAATCAGGATGATCAGAAGTGGACCGATACTGCTGCTGGGAACGTAGCCTCAGGAGCGGCTGTGGCTCCGGGTCGGCAATCCACCCGGGAGCACCCAGACGAGGATCGCCATGCATGTAGCGCCAGGAATTGGGGGGTCACTTCAGAAGCATGACGGAGAGTGACCCCGCCGCACGAGGCGACGCGGCGGGGCCCATCCGGCGCTGGCGTCAGCCCTTTCGAGAGGAGTCCTTCGCCTTGCCGGGTGCCTTCTGGAAGGCCGCGTCGGTCTGGCTGATCTTGCCTGCGGCCTCGCGGGCCTTGTAGTCGCTCGGCACCTTGGCACCCTTCGGGGTGCCCGTTCCGGGCTTTTTCTTCTTGTTTTTCTCCATCGGAACAGACCTTTCGCTGCATCTTGGCGTCTTCGCGTCTTGGCGTCTTGGGCCTCAGGCCTTGCGCAGGTCGTCCCTTGTCTGACCGTAAACTTTCTGAACCTTGCCCTCGACCTCTAGCGACTTGTCGCCGGTCAGCTTTCCAAGTCCTTCCTTTACGGCGCCTTCGGCTTGCTTGGCGGTTCCCTTCACACGGTTCTTGTTCATCGCCCGAGTTCCTTCTCCGGAGGGAAGCGCCGCGACCGGCCGCAGAATCGGGCGGCCGCAAACGCCATGGACCTCACCCTCGCCGCTTGCCGACCGAGCGTCCCTAACCTGCATCAGCAGGAGCGCACGCCCTCGCGAATATCATCGGAGCGTTCCGGCGTGTCCGGCAGCCTTCGTTAGCGCCGCCCGAGCGGCCGGTAGCGGCGTCACGGTCAACATCATGCCGGGCGGGAGGGATATCTCGCCCGCCAACCGACTCGAAAAGGCAGCCACATACCATGCCCGAGGATCACCCGCAGTGCGAAGTGACGCGGCTGCGCGTTGCAGCGACAACTAACGGAGCCGCATCGGCAGGCTGGTTCTCGCGGCTCGACCGTGGAGCGCTTCAAACCGTGTT
This sequence comes from Paracoccaceae bacterium, assembly GCA_020832725.1. Lineage (GTDB taxonomy): Bacteria > Pseudomonadota > Alphaproteobacteria > Rhodobacterales > Rhodobacteraceae > JAFIEC01. Next base: position 5,607 of record JAFIEC010000047.1, read on the forward strand.
TCTGGGGATCATCGCTGGCGTGATGACCCTCGCCGCACTCGACGCCGCCAGTCTCATCGCGATCCCCGCGGTGCTGGCGATCCTCTGTTCCATCGCGCTGGCGCCCGCAGTCCGGCTGCTGGAACGAACCGGGGCGACGGCAACGCTGTGCGCCGCGCTTGTTGTTGGCGGCTTGCTTCTGGGGACTGCGAGCACCGTCTATGCACTGGCGCCCTCGGCAGAGGCGTGGAACGAGCGGGCGCCACAGATCCTGCGCGAGATGGAGCGCCGTGCGCGCGAGATCCTGTCGGACACATTTGACAGGGTCCCCACGGATACCCGGAACGACGCATCTGGCCCGCAGCCGACCGAGGAACCGCAGCCGTCGGGCGAAGACACGGTAGGCCGGATGGTGGAGGGCGGGCAGCGGCTGCTGGCGGACTTGGCCATCGGCGCCCCGCGGTTGGCAGCGGGGGCAGCATTCTGGGCAATGCTGACATTCTTCCTGCTGCGTGACCGGGTGATGTTGGCGCGATGGGGAATGTCACTGGTCCCCGGCGCCTCGGCCCGGCGGGCGGTGGGTCGGGCCATGCGCGACGTGCGCACCAGCGTTGCGCGCTATCTGCTCGCCATCACTGCCGTGAATCTGGGTCTGGGACTCTGCATCGGGCTGGTGTTCCAGCTGCTCGGTGTGGCGAATGCACCGCTCTGGGGGGTTGCCGCGGCACTCCTGAACTTCATGCCCTTCATCGGGGTCGCGATCATGGCGCTTGTCACGCTGGGCATCGGGATCGTGTCGTTCGAGGACCCTGTCACCGCCTTCGCCCCCTTCGCCGTGGTCGTGGTGCTGAACATGATCGAGAGCCAGGCCGTCACGCCGATGGTGGTGGGCGCCCGCATCCGCATCGCCCCCATCGCGGTATTCGCGGGCATCGCCTTCGGGGCGTGGCTGTGGGGGGCCGCCGGGGCGCTGGTCGCCACGCCAACGCTGATCGTGGCGGTGGCCTTCGTGCGTCGCCTCAACGTCGCAGCACCACGCGCACGCACCTCCCTTAAGGGCGGCGAGTGAGCGCGAAGGCCAACACGAAAGCGGCGAGCGGAAGCAGCGGTCGTGCAGAGCGGACGAGCACGGCGGCACGGGCGATGTCGGCCTCGGCGCGCCTTTGGGCGGCTGCGGCCTGAGCGGCACGGCGGGCCGACTGCGCCCGCCCAAGCAGATGCATGGACAGGGCCAGCGCCGCAAAAATTGCGGCAAAAGCGAGGGCCGCGATCGGGAAACCGACCACCGCCGACAACGCCGCGAGGCCCGCCGCCACCACGAGCGCCGCCGCCACTCCGGCAAGCCCGGCCGTGGCGGCCCCTGTCGCGGCCCGCCGCGCCGCATCGCCGGCCCGCGCGCTGAGGAGATCGCGGAGAGGTGACAGCAACGGTATTTCCATGTCCGCCTCAGCCCCTGCGGGCGACGAGCCCGAGCAGGAGCCCCAGCCCCGCGGCGATCCCGATTGCGGCGAGGGGATGCTCCAGCACCGCGCCAGTCGCCGTCGCACGGGCGTCGCGTCCGGTCTGGCCGATCTGTTTGCTGGCCGCTTCGAGTCCCTCGGTCACATCGCCCCTGACCGTCGCGGCCAGCTTCATGAGGTCCGCCCGCAGGGTCTCGATCTGTGCGCTGAGGTCTTCAGGGTTTGTCGCGGCCTTTGCCGCCTGTGTAGAAGTTGCGTTCATCGGTTGTCTCCGCAAATCAGTCGTTGCCCCGGATCGTGCCAAGGCTCACATCGACGCCGGCGGTCCAGGATCCACCTGGTGCCACCCTTGCCAAGTCACGGCGTTCAGCGCAGCCCCAGATACCCGAGGATGAACATGACAATCACGACCAGTCCTACGATCCATATGATCTGACTCATCTCACTCTCTCCACTGCCGAAATGGCGTCTCGTTGTCGCTTTCTGAACGTTGACGCATCAGCGAAACCGGCGCCACAACCTGTGTCAGTCTCCGAAGCGGATACGCCATCGGCAATGGCACCCGTTCCAGGCGGTCAAGGGCGCGCACCTCGGCATGGTCGCGCACCTGCCGCAGACTGAAGCTGCGGCCGATGTCATACCGCTCTGCGGCGAGCAGGGCCGCGCGCAGACTTTCCCGGTCAGTGGCCCCCTGATAGGAGACGTCCTCGTAAGTCGGGCGGGGAAGGTTGCGCAGAACCACAGGCTCGAAAGATCGGGTGTCGTCGATCAGCAGGTATTCACGGCCATCCGGCTCGATGCGCACGCGGCGCTGGGCGCGACCGGCGGAATCCCGGATCGTGACAATCCTGGTGCCGTCTTCGCGGGTGACCGTGGCCCTGGTCGAGCCATCGCCGAACCGCTCGGTGCGCACTTCCGAGCCGGGCTGACGGAGCAGCGCATCGTCATCCTTCAGCACCTGATAGCGGCCATCGTCGTCGATCACGATGACCCGGTCTCCGGTATTGGAGTCGACGCGCTGCCCCGAGGTCAGGATTGCACCCACGGCAGCCGCACCGAGCAAAAGCAGCCCTGCCTTTTCCAAATCGCTTAATCCGCGATCCCTCGCCGGGGGGGCAAGGCTGTTCCGGTCAGCTTCGGCGCGAAGGTCTTCGCCCGGGGGCTCCCGATCTTCACGCGTGACATCGCGGAATTCCTCGTCGCTCGTCCGGACGCGATTGCGCCAACGTTGGGAAGGGTTGCAGCAGCGACATGGCAACGACTAAGGCCGTGGAAGATCTCAGCGACACAGTGGTCATGTCATCACCCTTTCTGATTTTGTCTGTTCAATAGCGGCGCCCGCGCCCTCCCTCGGGCGCTTCTGCGGTCGCGCGGCATTCAGACGCTGGCGCATCCACCCGGATGCAACTGCGAAGCATTGTCGCCCTGGAAGACATATAACCCGATGCAACGCTCCTCGGACTGATCCAGGTTTGCGCCGTCCTCGTCCTTGCTCCCGTCGCGCATCAGGGCTGGCAACACCCGGTGACGGCTCCGCGGAGACGCACGGAATCGTCTGGTGGTTTTCTGTCCGTGCCGACTGATCGAGGTTAGTGCGGTGTGCGCGAAATCCGTCACGGTTCGGTTTGATCTTCGCGAACGGTGCATGATCCGGTGAAACACGGCATTCCGGTCAGCGCTGCATCAGAAGATCCCCTCCGATGAAAAGGCTTCCCCATGACACAGACAAACATAATTGGCCTTGGCGTCCTCGTCTTGGGCGCTGTGCTGCTGTTTTTCGCTTGGCGGGCCTCTCAGGCGCCGATGGACCAGATGTCCGAGGCGCTGACAGGCCGCTTTACCAATAACACGATGTGGTATCTGCTAAGCGGTATCGCCGGTGTCGTCGCCGGTGCGGGACTACTTTGGCGCGGGTATGCCAAGGGCTAAGCAGAACGAAAGTGTGTCGGGGGCTGGCCTGCGACTCCCGGTTCTTGCTCAGGCGGCGGCGACAGCCTTGGCCAGCAGGTCGCGCACCTGACCCGCAATCGCGTGCAGGCCGGGATTTTCCACCGCTTGCATCGAGGCGACCGGATCGACGGCACTGATCTCGATCCCGGCATCGGTCTGGCGCAGGATGACGTTGCAGGGCAGCATCGCGCCGATGCGGGGTTCCATCCCGATGGCCTGCCAGGCCAGCTTCGGGTTGCAGGCCCCCAGGATGCGATAGCCCGGCATCTCCAGGTCCAGCTTCGATTTCATCGTGGCCTGGACATCGATCTGGGTCAGCACGCCAAACCCTTGTGCGGCCAGCGCCGCG
>JAFIEC010000301.1 GCA_020832725.1 Paracoccaceae bacterium
GGTCAGGGTGGGTGACATGTCGCCCGCCAGGGCGGCCACCTCCTCGAAACGGCCCAGCCTCTCGTCGGCGCGCATCAGGCGGCGCGCACGGTGCGCTGCTCGATGCGCTTTTCGTGCTGTCCCTGGATGATCCGGTGCACATAGATTCCGGGCAGATGGATCGTGTCGGGGTCCAGCGCGCCGGGCTCCACGATCTGTTCCACCTCCAGCACGCAGACCTTGCCGCACATGGCCGCGGGCGGGTTGAAGTTGCGCGCGGTCTTGCGGAACACGGCATTGCCGGTGGTGTCGGCCTTCCACGCCTTCACGATCGAGAGATCGGCCACGATCCCGCGCTCAAGGATATAGGTCTCCCCGTCGAATTCCTTGTGCTCCTTGCCTTCGGCCACGATCGTGCCGACGCCCGTGCGGGTGTAGAATCCCGGTATGCCCGAGCCGCCCGCCCGCTTCCGTTCGGCCAACGTGCCTTGCGGGTTGAACTCCAGTTCCAGTTCATTCGCCAGATACTGGCGCATGAATTCGGCGTTCTCTCCGACATAGGACGAGATCATCTTCCTGACCTGCCGGGTCTGGAGCAGAAGCCCGAGGCCGAAGTCGTCCACGCCCGCATTGTTGGAGGCAATGGTCAGGTCCTTTACGCCCGCATCGCGGATGGCCGCGATCAGCAGTTCGGGAATGCCGCAAAGGCCAAAGCCGCCTGCGGCAATGGTCATCCCGTCGAACAGGAGCCCGTCAAGGGCGACCGAGGCGTCCCCATAGACCTTCTTCATGCGTCGCTCTCCATGATGCCGGCGATGAGCCCTCGTTCTGGCGCGGGCGGCATGGCCTGTCAATGCGGGGGGCTCATCCCTCGCCCGTTGGTCGGCTGCGGCGGTACACGCCTTCCGGCAGGTCGAGTGCTGCGGCGAGGTCGCGCAGCTGGCCGATGGACAGGGTGATCCGCTGGGGGGTGTCGGTTCTCGGGTCGTGCTGCTCCACCGTCACGCATTCGGCAAAGGCGGTGATCACCAGATCCTCCTGCAGCGGTCGGCCGCCCTCGTCCACAAGGGTGATGACGGTCGCGTCGAAGTCGTGCTCGATGGTGAACATGCCCTGCTCCTGCGCTGCGCGGGATCATGCTTTCACCCCGGGCAGGGCTTGGCAATGCGCTTGGCGGGACACGGCCCATGGCCTAACTGCACCCTCGAAGGAGACCGATCTCATGCGCATGGTGCTTTTGGCTCTGGCCCTGCTTCTTGCGGGCTGCGTGGCGCCTCTGCCCCCGTCCTCGACGGCGCCGCTGCCGGGCAGTGCGGCGGCACGGCTGTCTGGCGATCTGGCCGAGCGGAACTTCGTCGCCGTCGTGGCCCGGATGGCCCCGGTGATGCGGACCACCTGCGAAGAGCGGCTGCCGCCCCAGCGCTGCGATTTCCAGATATTCGTGGACGAAAGGCCCGGCCTGCCGGTCAATGCCCTCCAGACGCTCGACCGGGCCGGAAACCCCGTCATCGTCTTTACCCGCTCGCTGATCGATGACGCCCGCAACCAGGACGAGCTGGCCTTCGTGCTTGGACACGAGGCAGCGCACCACATCGCAGGCCACATTCCGCGACAGCAGGCAGGCGCGATGGCAGGCGCCCTTGTGTTTGGCACGCTGGCACAGCTGTCGGGCGGGGCGACCGCGCAATCGGTGGATCAGGCGGCGCGGCTGGGAGCGATGCTGGGTGCGCGGGTCTATTCCAGGGAACATGAGCTCGAGGCCGATGCGCTGGGCGCCGTGATCGCCCACCGCGCGGGGTTCGATCCCGTCAACGGAACCCGCTTCTTCGAACGCATCCCGGATCCGGGCAATCAGTTCCTGGGCACCCATCCGCCCCATGCCGAGCGCATCGCGGTAGTGCGCCGCACGATGGATCAGCTGCGCGGTTCATAGGCAAGCCGCGCCTGCCTGCGCCGGTGCGCCCGATAGAGCAGGGGGGCAGCCACATGCTCATAGCCCAGATGTGCCAGCCCGCGCAGGCCCGGCAGACCGACCAGCCAAGCAAGCCAGCGCCAGCGCGGCAGGGCGGCCCACATTGCGATGAAGGCGTCCACGCCCGAGCGCAGCTCCTGGCCCCTGAGGACATGCAGCCGGCGCGTGGCGCTCTCCTCGTCAAGGCCCCATGCTTCGAGTGTGTCTGGCCCGATCGCCTCGAAGTTCAGCGGGGCACCCGAGCGTCGGGCCAGATCGGCATAATGCGCGATCTCGGCCGAGCAGATGGGACAGGCCGCATTGTAGAGGACCCGCGTCTCGCGGTCGGGGTGTGTGTCTGCGTTTGTCATGTGCGGCAGATAGTACCGCAGTGCAGGAGGGGAAGCCCCCGCGCCAATCGTTGCAGTTGACATGAATCAAGGTCGGGCGCCGATCTGGCCCCTAACCTGTGAAAGTGTCGCACCTTTGGTGTGCCCAGTAACAGCTGCACCTTCGGTGCGTAGATGATTGCCGCACCTCCGGTGCGAGACCGGGAGAGACCCATGTTCAGCCTGTCCAAGATCGACCGCCACGCCGAGCTGATGAACCGCATGGCCGATACCGTTGGCGCCGACTTCTCCCGCGCCATCGTCTCGGGGGCCATGTCGGGCGAGCAATACCGTCAGGCCATCCTGTCCTGCACGAATTGCAGCCACCCCGAAGAATGTGCCTCGTGGCTGGAGGCAAATCCGGGCGGTGCCGAGCATACGCCCGGGTATTGCCGCAACGCCGGCCTGTTCGACCGTCTGGCCCGCAACGACTGAAAGCAGGATCGCGCGACGCCATGGTGCGTGCTCTGGCCTGCTGCATCGCGGCGGGCTAGACTGTGTCCATGAACGCGCGATGTCTCCCTGATCGGTCCGGTTCATCCCGGTGCTGCACTGCGCCCGCTTCGGGTAGGTTCTGTGCACGGTTGCGCAACGGGGCGGCGCGATGACCGGCCTGCCCGCCGCACCACCCCCGCAACTTCCCGTTCTGACCGTCACGCTCAATCCCGCGCTCGACATCGCGGCGAGGGGCGGGCCCATCGTTCCCGGGGTCAAGCTGCGCCTGGAGGATCCGGTTCGCCACCCCGGCGGTGGCGGGGTCAACGTGGCGCGCGGCGTGCTGCGTCTGGGGGGGCGCGTGCGCGCCTTTCTGGCCCTTGGTGGCGGGATCGGTCGGCAGGTTGCGGCGCTGCTGGAGCACGAGGGGGTGCCGCTCTATCCGTTCGAGGTGCCCGGCGAGACGCGGCAATCCCTCACCGTGCATACCGAGGACCCCGCCGAGGAGTTCCGCTTCGTTCTGCCTGGGCCCCACTGGCCCGACGGGCTCAGCGGCTTCGCCGTCGCCCGGATCGCAGGCCTTGCAGAAGCGGGGTGGGTCGTGCTCAGTGGCAGCCAGCCGCCGGGCACGCCCGACGATCTGCCTGCCCGCCTGGCTGCAAGGCTTGGGCCCCGGGTGGCCCTTGCGATCGATATTTCGGGCCCGCCGCTGGCGCGGCTTCTGAGGGGCGGAGAGGGGATCGGCCGCCGCCCGGCGCTGTTGCGCCTCGACGAGGTCGAGGCCGCCGAGCTTGCCGGTGCCATGCCCAGCGATCCGGCGGCGATGGCGGACCTTGGCCAGTCGTTGCTGACGCGGGGCGTTGCCGAGGCGGTGGTGGTCGCGATGGGGGCGGCCGGATCGGTGCTGGTGCGCCCGGGGCAGAGGCTGCATTGCCTGCCCCCGTCGGTCGAAGTGCGCAGCAAGGTCGGCGCGGGAGACAGCTTTGTCGCGGCCCTCGTGCTGACACTGGCGCGTGGCAAGGCCTGGGATGAGGCGCTGCTGATGGCCACCGCCGCTGCGGCCTCTGCGGTCACCTCTCCGGGCACCGAACTCTTCGTCGCCGACGACCTGCCTGCCCTTGTCGCCGCCTGCCGGATGGAAGTGGTCTGAGCGGTGTCACTCCGACGTCGGCAATGCCAGGGCGGCCATCAGTTCGCGCATCTCCTGCCGTGCGGCGATGTTGGACAGGTTCAATCCACCGGTGCCTGCGTCGGCCAGGTCGAGAATCGTCAGCCCCTGGGGAAACAGCTCGCGAAAGACCACGCGCTCGGTCAGTCCGGGGATGACGCGAAACCCGATGCGCCGCGACAGGTCGGTCAGCGCCGTGCCGACCTTGCGCTTGTTGTGCATGAACTGCACTCCAAGCCGGTTGCGCAGCACGACCCAGTCGATCGGCGGCAGGCCCTCGCGGGCGCGCAGCTGCCGGGCCCGCCAGACCATCTCGGAATAGACCGACGGCCCCCGCGCGGTGCCTGTCTCCGGGTCCAGCCGGGCGAGGAGGTCGAAGTCCACGAAACTGTCGTTGAGCGGCGTCACCAGCGTATCCGCCCGTTCGTGCGCCGCCTGCGAGAGGGGCGTGAAAGCGCCGGGGCAATCGATCACCACGAAATCCGCCATGCCTTCGAGCCCACGAAGCACCTCGGCGAGCACCTCGCGTGCCTCGTCCGCGGTTGCGGGTACCCCGCGTCCTCCGGGCGGAAAGGCCACCGGCAACGGCGTGGCAACCATCGTCTCGGAGCTTGCGTTGCGGGCAGCCCGGTTCTCGAGATAGCGGCCCAGGCTGCGCTGACGCACGTCAAGGTCGATCGCGGCAGTGCGATGTCCGTCCCGGCACAGGGCCGTTGCGACATGCATGCAGGTCGTGGACTTGCCGGAGCCGCCCTTTTCGTTACCGAAGACGATCACATGCATACCGCTTATCCCCCGAAACCCGTCCCCAACCATGAGAAAGGGCGCGCACATGGCGCGCCCGTCCTGCCTGCCATCGAAGGAGCGGGCGCGCCGCCCCGCCCGATCAGAAGCCGAGGCCTTCGTACTTCTTCTTGAACTTCGACACGCGACCGCCGGTGTCCATCAGACGCGCGCCGCCACCTGTCCAGGCCGGGTGCACGCTGGGGTCAATGTCCAGCGTCAGCGTATCGCCCTCGGCCCCATAGGTGGAGCGGGTCTGGTAGGTCGTGCCGTCGACAAGGCGCACGGTGATCGTGTGGTATTCCGGGTGGATGCCCTTTTTCATCGTCTCGCCCTCACGCCTGGCCCGCGCTCGGGGCGCGGTAGTTCATCTTTTCCGAGATCCGGGCCGACTTGCCGCGCCGCGACCGCAGGTAATACAGCTTGGACCGCCGCACCTTGCCCCGGCGAACCACCTCGATCTTGTCGATATTGGTGGAGTAGAGAGGGAAAACCCGCTCCACGCCTTCACCAAACGAGATCTTGCGCACGGTGAACGACGCGCCGATACCGGCACCGCCATTGCGCGAGATGCACACGCCCTCGTAGTTCTGGACCCGGCTGCGCGTGCCCTCGGTCACCTTGTAGCCGACGCGCACGGTGTCGCCCGCCTTGAAGTCTGGAATGTCCTTGGCCAGAGCCGAAATCTGCTCTGCCTCGATCTGCTGGATGATGTTCATCGTCCTGATCCTGAATGCCCGCGGTTCGCCCCGCAGAGGTGATGCCGCCCGAGAGCTTGGGGCCCTGCAAGAGGCGGCGATGCGGCCCCTTCCCAAGATCGGCGCAACTGTTGCCGACGTGCCGTGCGGCCCATGAACAAAAGGCGCAGGGTTTGCGGAATCGACAAGACCCGCACAGGCACGATGCGCGCATCAATCATGGACGTGAGCGGAAATCAAGAGGCCATGGTGACAGCGTCGGACGGGGCTGCCATCGACCCGCCTTCCCGCGATCTCGCCGCGCCGGCCGCCCCGCTTCAGCGCGGCACGGCCTTGCTGCCGGGGGCATCCCGAAGGTCGGGCCTGCGCGCCCGTGTCAGCGCCTCGGCCTGTTCGCGCCGCCAGCGCGCGATCTCGGCATGGTTGCCTGACAAGAGCACGTCGGGGATTCGCATCCCCTCCCATTCAGCGGGGCGTGTGTAATGGGGGTGCTCCAGCAGCCCCCGGGAAAAACTCTCGTCCTCGATCGAGGCGGCATTGCCCAGCACCCCGGGCAACAGGCGCACGCTGGCATCCAGAAGCGCCTGTGCGGCGATCTCTCCGCCGGTCAGGACGAAATCCCCGATGCTGACCTCCTCCAGCCCGCAGTGGGCGATCACCCGTTCATCCACCCCCTCGAACCGCCCGCAGACAAGCGTGACACCGCGCGCCGCCGCAAGAGCGCGCGCGCGTGCCTGGGTGAAGGGCTTGCCCCGTGGCGACAGAAGGAGCCTTGGCCAGAGCGCCGGATCGTCCGGCGTGCCCGCCGCGGCCTCGTCCAGCGCCGCGCTCAGGACATCGGCGCGCAGGACCATGCCTGCGCCGCCGCCCGCTGGCGTGTCATCGACATTCCGGTGGCGGCCCTTGCCAAAGCCGCGCAGGTTGATCGTCTCCAGTGCCCAGAGGCCCTCAGCCAGCGCGCGCCCGGTCAGCGACAGGCCCAGCACCCCCGGAAACGCCTCGGGCAACAGCGTGATCACCCGCGCCGTCCAGCGCCCCGCAAGGCGGGGCTGTTCGTCCATCAGGCTGCGCGGCTGGCGCGAGGCCGAGATCGACAGCCGCCCATGCGAGCGCGGCGCCGCCCCGCCGCCCGTCATTCCTCGACCCCGAGCAGGATGTCCTCTGCCAGCGCCGCCAGAGCCACCAGCCGATCGGCCAGCGCCTCGTCCTCGGCCTCGAGCTGGCGCGAGATGGTGGTCATCCGGGCGACCTCCGGCAATTCGGCGGCGATATCGGGCCGCCGCGGCAGCATCACCTCGACGGCGGCGATCCAGTCGGTCAGGCTGGTAGCGCAGCCTGCGGCCACGATCGCCTCGAAGGCCGAGGCGAAGGCGCGTGACCCGGCCATGGCGTCCAGTGTCCCGGGCTGTGCAAGGGCCGCTGTCAACGCCTGCAGGTCGCGCGCCTGCCCGCTGGATCGAGCCCGCTCCCACAACCGCGTGGCCAGAAGCTCCGGTCGTACCTCCTGCGCGGCGCGCGCAACTGCCTGCGAGGCCCGTCGGTCCTCGCTCTCGGGCTGCGGCGCAAGCGAATCGAGCGCCGCTTCCAGCGCATCCAGGGCCGCAATCTCTGCACTCGTGACTTCGGGCGCGCTGCAAAAGGGTGGCTTCTGCGGCACTGCTGGTGGCGGCACGTCCTCTTCTGGGGCGTGCTCTGCAGCGAGCGCGGCCTCCGGTGTCGGCGCGGCAACCTTCTGCGTCGGCGCGGGCCGGGCTTCTGTGGTTTTCACCTGGCGCGCGACCGTCTCGAGTTCCCGGGTGGCGTCTTGCAGAAACGCGTCCATGGCGGCATCGACCGGGCGCAGCGCAAGCCAGCCGAGAGCGGCCACCACCAGCAGCGCACCACCCGGTGCCCATTGGGGCAGTGCCGGCTGAAAGCCCGTTCCCCAACCGATGCCCAACCCTGCGCCATAAAGCGCCAGCGCCAGCAGGGCCCCGCCCCCCAGCCGTGCCGCGACCTCTCCCGCCCCCGCCCCCCGTGGAGAGGTGACAAGCAGTGCCAGCAGATAGGCGGCGACGACTGCGGCGACCGCCCAGCCGCCATGGGCGGCAAGTCCCGCAGCCAGTGGGGCGGCAAGGCTGAGTGCTGCGATGGCCACTGCGAGGGTTCCCCCTCCGACCGGCGCTGTGCGTCGTTTCCGGCTCATTCCAGCGCTCCGGGTGGGTCGGCAACGATCCGCCGCGCTGTCAGGTCGACGGTGGGCACGACCTCGCGCGTGAAGGGCAGTAGCAGGGGATCGGCACCGCCCGCGATCTCGAGCAGGTCGCCCGCACCGTAATTGTGCACCGCCCGCACCCGGCCCAGCAGGCCCCCGCCGGTATCGACGACCTCCATGCCGATCAGGTCGGCATGGTAGAATTCGTCCTCCGTCAGCGGCGGCATACGCTCCCGATCGGCCAGCAGCAGCACACCCTTGAGCGCCTCGGCCTCTTCCCGGCTGCCGACGCCCGACACGCGCACGGCAAAGCCCCCGGGGATGGGGCGCAACAGCTTCAGGTCGAACCGGCGCGTTCCATCCTCCGAGTACAAGGTGCCGTAGGAAAACAGCGCCTCCGCCTCTGAGCAGAAGCTCTTGAGACGGGCCTCGCCCTGGACGCCGAACGCGCCCGCAAGCGCCCCGACCACCACGCGATCGGGCACGCTCATCGTGCCACCGGCGCGCAGGCCGCGGCAGGGCCGGGGATGCTGGCAGATGCGCCCATCGCGGCCGCGCTTATTCGGCCGCGTCGGCCGCCTCGGCGGGCGCTGCCATCTTCGCGGCCCGCTCTTCGGCGCGCTTCTTCGCCTTGTCGCCCGGCTCGGCCTTCTTCATGTTGGCGCGGGTCGACTTGGCGACAAGCCCTGCGGCCTCGAGAAAGCGGGCCACCCGGTCGGTCGGCTCGGCACCCTGGGTCAGCCAGTGCTGAACACGCTCCACGTCGATCTTGACGCGCTGGTCCGAATCCTTGGGCAAGAGCGGGTTGTAGCTGCCCAGCTTCTCGATGAAGCGTCCGTCGCGGGGCATGCGGCTGTCGGCCGCGACGATCGAGTAGAAAGGCCGTTTCTTGGAGCCGCCGCGGGCAAGCCGGATCTTCATGGACATGGTCTGTTTCTCCTTGGATATGGGTGCCGGGGATGCCGGTCACGTCTTCTGGTGTTGCTGGTGCTGCCGGATGACCTCGGCAATGATGAATTCGAGCATCTGACGCGCAAAGGCCGGGTCGAGCCCCGCATCCTGCGACAGCCGGTCCAGCCGGGCGGCCTGCCATGCCTCGCGGGCGGGGTCGGAGGGCGGGAGGGCGTGCTGCGCCTTGAGCTGCCCGACCGCGCGGGTATGCGCGAAACGTTCCGCGAGGGCGAAGACGAGGACGGCATCCAACCGGTCGATCGCAGCACGATGCTCCGCCAGAAGGTGCTCTGCCCGGGCGCTCTCCTCGGACGTTGCCTCATGGGTCGGGGTGCTCATGCAAGCTCCTGCGGCGAGGGATGGCGGTAGATCTGCAGCGGCATGTCGCCGGGCTGGCAGACGCCGTCATGACGGCAGCCCATGCGGAGTGCCAGGGCGATGGAGCGGTGGTTCTGCTCGTGGATGATGCTGACGGCCGTAGGCCAGCCGAGGGTGCCATAGGCATGGGCGCGCGCGGCGATCGCGGCTTCCATCGCAAGGCCGCGACCCTCGAAACCCTCCATCAGAAGCCAGCCGATCTCTTCTTCCGGCCAGCCCTCGGGATGGTAGAGGCCGACCTGCCCGGCATAGCGGCCGGTGGCCTTCTCCTCGATCGCCCAGAAACCATAGCCGCGCATCTGCCAGTGCCCTATCTCGGCGCAGAAGGCGCGCCACGCCTCCAGGCGGCCGCGCTGCCCCCCGCGCAATGTCGCGCGGTCGGTCTGGTAAAAGGCGGCATAGGCCTCGAAATCCTCAAGCCGGTTGGCACGCAGGATCAGGCGCTCGGTTTCCAGCACGGGGGGCTCGATCATGATGGCTCCCTCCTTGGGTGGCCGGATGCGGCCGATGTGGCGTGCGGGCCGTTGTCGGTGCGACGCGCGCTCATTTCTTGCGTCCCAGACCCGACAGGCCCTTGGGCAGGCTCATGCCACGGGGCAGGCCGGGCATCCCCGCACCCGGCATCGCGCCTCCCGTCATCCCGCCCATCTGCGCCTGAAGCTTTGCAGGGTCCATGCCCGCGAGCGCGGCCGGGTCGGGGCCGCCCTTGCCGAACATCTGACGCATGGCCTGCTGCATCATCCCGCCCTTGCCCATCTTCTTCATCATGTCGGCCATCTGCCGGTGCATCTTGAGCAGGCGGTTCACGTCCTGCACCTCAAGGCCCGCGCCCGCCGCGATACGCTTCTTGCGGCTGGCCTGAAGGATGTCGGGGTTGGCGCGTTCCTTCCTGGTCATGGAATTGATCAGCGCGATCTGGCGGCGAAGGATCCGGTCGTCGAAACCCGCCTCCTCGACCTGGCGGGCCATCTTGCCCATGCCCGGCATCATGCCCATCAGCCCCTGCATGCCACCCATCTTCAGCATCTGCTCAAGCTGCATCTTGAGATCGTTCATGCTGAACAGGCCCTTCTGGAAGCGCTTCATCATGCGCTCGGCCTGTTCCATCTCCATCGTGGCCTGGGCCTTCTCGACCAGAGCGACGATATCGCCCATGCCGAGGATGCGGCCCGATATGCGCTCGGGCTCGAAGGTCTCCAGCGCGTCGGTCTTCTCGCCGAGACCGACAAAGCGGATGGGCTTGCCGGTGACAGCACGCATGGACAGGGCCGCACCGCCGCGCCCGTCGCCGTCCATCCGGGTCAGGACCACGCCGGTGATGCCGACCTTGCCGTCGAATTCTGCGGCGACGTTCACCGCGTCCTGTCCGGTCAGCCCGTCGACCACGAGCAGCGTTTCGCGCGGCGCGGCGACGTCGCGCACCGACATCACCTCGTCCATCAGCACATCGTCGATATGCAGCCGCCCCGCCGTGTCGAGCAGATAGACGTCATAGCCGCCAAGGCTGGCCTGTGTCTTTGCGCGCCGCGCGATCTCCACGGCTGACTGACCCTTGACGATGGGCAGTGTGTCCACACCGATCTGCATGCCCAGCACGGCCAACTGTTCCATGGCGGCGGGGCGGTTGGTGTCGAGGCTGGCCATCAGAACCCGCTTGCCGTCGCGCTCCTTCAGGCGGCGGGCCAGCTTGGCTGTGGTGGTCGTCTTGCCCGAACCCTGAAGGCCCACCATCAGGATGGGGGCCGGCGGGTTGTCGATCTTGAGAGCGCCCGGATCGCCTTCCCCGCGCAGGGTGGCGACAAGCTCGTCATGCACGATCTTGACGACCTGCTGGCCCGGCGTGACCGAGCGCGTCACGGCCTGTCCCGCCGCCTTTTCCTGCACGCGGCGGATGAAGTCGCGCGCCACCGGAAGCGAGACATCGGCCTCCAGCAGCGCCACACGCACTTCGCGCAACGCGGTGGCCACATCCTCTTCGGTCAGGGTGCCCTGACGGGTCAGCCGCTCGAACACACCCGAGAGGCGCTCGGAGAGAGTCTCGAACATCCGCATGCTCCCTTCGGGCCGGCGGGGCCGGCGTGAACCTTGCGCCGCCCCCGCGGGGGGCGACTCTAAGGCCACCCCGACAGGCGGCCGCAGACTCTCCGCTGCCGGACA
>JAFIEC010000306.1 GCA_020832725.1 Paracoccaceae bacterium
TGGTGGGCTGGCCGCGCGGAGCGGGGCGCTTGCGGGGCAGCCCCACGGGGGGGGCGGCACCCGGCTCGATCACGCGGACCATGATTTCGCCATCCGCCTCGACGATATCGCCCCCGGCGGTGGACGCGGTCACCGGCGCGCCGGGCCCCCGCGGCGCCAGCCCACGCCCCGCCCGCAGCCCGGCCGCCCGCGCGGGCGAAACCTCCCCCGCATCGGGCCTGGCCGCCCGGGCCGCGACGATCAGCGATTCGAGTTCGGCCAGCGTGGCGATCTCGTCGGCCTTTTCCAGGGAGGGTACCAGCAGATCGACGCTGCGGCAGGACTGGATGATCCCGCGATAGGTGGTCAGCGCATTGGAGCGGTCGTCGAGCAACAGATACGCCTCGGCCAGAAGCCAGGCATTGTTGATCCGGTCGCAGCTGAGCAATTCCCGGTTGGCCTGCAGGATACCGATGGCGGCCCGTGCCTCTCCTGCCTCGATCGCGCGGTTGAAGTTGACCTGTGCCTCGGCGGTCTCCAGCAGGCGCAGCATTTCGGAGGGGGGCGTCCAGTCGGGAAAGCTGGCCCTTGTCTCGGCGATCGTGGCCCGGGCCCCCTCGAAATCCTCGGCCGCGATCCGGCTGTAGATGCGGTCGATCTCTTCGGAGGGGGCGGGGGTGGCCAGATCGTCAAGGTTTTCGGGCGGCACCCAGTCGGGAAAAGTCAGGCGCAGGCGGCGCAGCTCTGCCTCCACGCTGCGGGTATCGCCCTCGGCGATATAGAAGCGCAGCGCCTGCAGATCACGCTCGGTCACGGATTGCGCGGCAAGCGGCGGGGCCGACAGCGCGAGCGCAATGCCGAAAGCCGCGAGCGCGGACAATCCGCTCCGCGACCGGCCTGCATCTCTCGGGGCCCGGCCGGTCGGCGTCAGATCGGAACACATCGCGGAAACGCCTCCGTCTGGGCGAGGGCTGCAAACATGTGCAGCGTTGCGGGATAATAGGGCTGGTCGGGGGTGAAGGGCGGCATCGCGGACCCGCCGCCCCCGCGCCGCGCGGCGCATTCCACAAGGGCCGGCAGGGCGGCATAGCCGGGGTGAGAGCTGAACTCCAGCGCCCGGTTGCTCTGGCGCTCCATCACCGTGGGCATCATGTTTCCGGCATGCGGGGCCCATGCCGTGCGGAAGGCACCCACTGCAGGGTGGGCGGCGTCGTTCGACCACACCAGAAACAGCGGTGCCCGGATCGCCTCGTATCCCGCATTGGCCGAAAAGCGCGGCGAGATGCGTGGGCCTTCCGGTGTCACCTCGATCCAGTCGGGGGTCAGCCCGTCAGCGGCAAGCCGCGTCAACAGCTCCTCGCCGCCGCGCGCTGCCTCTGCCAGGGGCGGCAGGTTCAGCCCCTCGGCCAGTTCGCGCATGGCCAGCGGCATCGTGTAGGAGAGATTGATGATATGGCCATCGGGGGTTTCGAAGCCGTCGGCGGCCGGGATCAGCAGCCGCTGCGAGGGGGCATAGGGGGCGGCGATGATGCAGTGCCGCACCAGATCGCCCGCGATCCTTCCCGCACGTTCGGCCCATTCGGCCCTTCCGAAACGGCGAGATGCGCGCAGCAGCGCCCAGGCAACGAACAGATCGCCGTCCGCGGCATTGTTTGGATCGGGCACATGGGGCAGGGATTCGGGCAGCCAGCGCCATGACAGCAGATTGTCCCGCCGCCGCGCCAGATGCGCTTCGGTCCATTCCATCATGGAGGTGAAGGCGGGCTCGTCGCCCATGGCGACGGCCAGCACCATCCCGTAGCCCTGGCCTTCGGAATGGCTTGCGTTGCTTTGCAGACGGTCGATCACCCGGCCCGTGAAATCGAGATGTCGCAGTTTCCAGGCCGACCAGAGCGGGACAAGTTCCCTTGCCACGGGGCGCATCAGGGGGGCGGCGGATTGGGCTGCGGGCTGGGCCGGCACCGTGGTCGCGGCGGCCAGCGCAGGCACGGCTGCGGCGCAGCCGCCGAGGAAATCGCGGCGATTCATGCGCTGGGCCTCCTTGTTACAAGCGCGATCGCCAGGGCGACCAGTGCCGTGAGAAGTGTAACCCCGAGGAAGGCAAGAACGAAAGCCAAGGGTGACCACGTGGCGTAATTTCCCAGCACATTGCGCAGATTGCCCGCCGTCACCGGCTCCAGCAGGTGAAGCGGCCTGTCGGGCGAGACCCATGACGTCCAGCGTCCGTCCGTGCCGAGGATGGCGATCTGGCCGCGCGGTCCTTCGGGGGTGTCGCGGGCCAGTGCCAGCGCCGCCCCCACGCGCGCGGTATCGGCATCCGAACGCAGCACCAGCCATGCAAGGTCGGGCTGTTCGAACGGATCGGGTTGCAGGAGCACGGCCATCCCGGACCTGCCCTCGAGCCATGTGCCCGGGTCGGCCACAACGCCGCTCAGCACCCGCTCCAGCATGGCGCGCCCCTCTGCGGGCAGTGCGGCCACCCGGTCGATGCCGAGGACGGAGCGCCAGCCGAATGTCACCTCGTCGCCCGCTTCGGCCCCGGGGGCGGTGGTGGCCACGGCGGCAGTACGGCGGGCGGTGCCCAGCAACAGCGCCTCCAGCCCCGGGCGGGCCGCAGCGAGGGGCGTGTCGCGCAGATTGGCCAGATCGGCAGGCACGGCCAGCAGGAGTTCCGTGCGGCTGCCACCGTCGGGCGCGCCCAGCGCCAGTGCCGCGCGCAGTGATTCCGGCGCGCCGGTGGGCATCTGGGCACGCGCCGCAGGGGTTGCGCGCAAGGCTTCGGGGCCGGTGCGCGCCAGCAGATGCGACAGGTCGGGCTGGCGCATCCGCGGGCTTTCGGGGACGAACAGCGCAGAGCTGGGCGCAATGGTGAGCATCGGCGCGTCCCGCACGGGGCAGGGCAGGTCAGCCGGGTCGGCGGGGATTTCGGCCTCGAAGGTCAGCCGGTTGATCCCGGGGCGCAGCAAGCGCGCCTCGAAGCTGACGGGCAGGGTGTCCAATGCGCTGCCATCCCCCCGGTCCAGCGGCAGAAGCCGGATGGTGGTGTCGTTGATCTTGACCATCAGAAGGGCCCCGCGCGCCAGCCCCTCGGCAAAGCCGTAATCAAGGTCGAGCCGGGCCTTCTGCTGGGCCAGAAGCAGCCAGTCATCGGGCAGACGAAAGTCGATGTGGCGCAGAAAGACATGCTCGGCACCCGACAGCCCCTCGGGGAATCGCAACGCCGAGATCGGCAGCGGCGCGCCCGGGGCAAGGCGGGCGGGCCGGGTATCCCCGACCCCGAGGCCGCCCGGGGCTGCTGCCAGCATCAGCGCATCGGCCAGCACCTGGGGCGGGGTGTCGGGCGTGAGGACGAGCACCACGGCCCCGTCGCCCCCGCGCCGGAAGAGCGCGGCATCACCGTCGGCGTCCTGATCGAGATAGGTCACCCTGACAGGCTCGGGGGGCTGGCGCGCCACCACCCAGTAATCGGCCAGCGCCACCCCGGGCAGGGGGGCGCCCAGCGCCCGCGTCATCGCCTCCAGATGCTGCGGCAGGGCCTCGGCGGCCCAGGCGGGCAGGGGCGCGGGCCCGCGCAGGGGCAGCGGACG
>JAFIEC010000323.1 GCA_020832725.1 Paracoccaceae bacterium
CTCTATGGCAAGGAGCGCAGTCTCGAAGGCCTACGCCGCGAACGGAACGCCGCCATGCGCGATGTGGTGGCATCTGGCGATATCGACGCAGCGCTGCGGTTCTGCGTCGAGAACAAGCTCAACATGATCGTCTCGGGCGGCACCTCGACCGGCAAGACGGTCGCGGCGCGCAAGATCCTCTCGCTGATCCCGCCCGAGGAGCGGATCATCAGTAAGCGGCAAGGAGACCCCGTGGGTTAGCGGCGTGGCTGGTCTGGGATAGACTTGTGGCGTTGGTCTGGCTCCGAGGTTCCATGTCTACGACTAGTTCTGCGCCTATGCCTGCGACTGGTAGCTTGCAGTTGGTCGAGGCTGTGATTGAGCGTTTCGACGGAGCACCGGTCGGGGAGCGCCGCCGTTGGTCGGATGAGTTCAAGGCGCAAGCGGTCGCGGCAGCGCTCGAGCCTGGCGTGAACGTTTCCGCGCTGGCGCGGCGCTTGGGGATTTCGCCGCCTCAGTTGTTTGGCTGGCGGAAGGCCTTTCTGAAGAAGCAGAACGCGGACGTCCCGGAGGTCACGGTGACCTCTTTGGTGGAGATTGTGGTGGGTGAGGTGACGGTTCGCGTTGCTCCGGACCTCAGCGAGGCCGCGCTGCGCCGGATCCTGCGTGCGGTGCGCTCATCATGATGCCGTCGGGCGTGAAGGTCTATCTGGCCAGCCAGCCCGTGGACTTCCGGAAGGGCCCGGACAGCCTGCTGTCTCTGGTGCGCGATGCCGGCAGCGATCCGTTCAACGGCGCGCTTTACGTGTTCCGCGCGAAGCGGGCGGATCGGGTCAAGATCGTCTGGTGGGACGGCACCGGCGTATGCATGTTTGGGAAGCGGCTGGAGAAATCCGCGTTCTGCTGGCCGCGGATCGGGCCTGTCCGGGTGCAGCTCAACCACGCCCAGCTCACGGCACTTCTCGACGGGCTGGACTGGAAACGGGTCCGCCCCATGGCGGTGAAAGCGCCTGTATTTGCTGGCTAATCGGCAGCGGCAAAGTGAATCACCCCGGCCTGGAATGTCGATCAGCCGAGGCATGGCCCAGCGAGATGTGCTATCCATTGCGGTATGCGCCCTGATGATCTTTCCCTGCCCGACGACATGGACCTGCTCAAGGCCATGGTCCGCGCCATGGTGGAGAAGACGACCGTGCTGGAGGAAGAGAATGCGGCGCTGAAGGCCCGCAGCCTCGACGCCGACGCGCGGATCAAGCGGCTGATGCAGATCCTGAAGGCCTATGATCGCGCCCGGTTCGGGCGCCGTTCCGAGAAGCTGGGCGCCGCTGGTGTCAGTGCTGACGAGGAGGCGCAGCAGGCTTTTGTCTTCGAGGAAATCGAGACCGGGATTGCGGCGCTGAAGGCGCAGACAGGCCAGGGCCGGGCCTCGGGCGAGAAGCGTCCGCCGCGGCCGCGCAAGGGCTTTCCGCCACATCTCGAGCGGGTGGAGATGGTGATCGAGCCCGAGGTCCTGCCGGAACATGCGGGCAAGCAGAAGGTGCTGATCGGCGAAGACATCTCGGAGCGCCTCGATGTCATCCCGGCGAAGTTCCGTGTCATCGTGACCCGCCGCCCGAAATACGCATTCAAGGACGCCGATGGCATCATCCAGGCCCGCGCCCCGGCCCATATCATCGAAAGCGGCCTGCCGACCGAAGCGCTCCTGGCCCAGATCGCGGTCTCCAAATATGCCGATGGCCTGCCGCTGTTCCGGCAGGAAGGGATCTATGCCCGCGACGGGGTGGAGATCGACCGGCGGCTGATGGCCCAGTGGATGGGCCGGGTCGGCTTCGAGTTGGAGATCCTCGCCGCGCATGTGATGGGCGAGATCCTGAAGGGTCCGCGCGTCTTCGCCGATGAAACCAGCCTTCCGACCCTCGCGCCCGGCACCGGCGCGGTGAAGAAGGCCTGGCTCTGGGCCTATGCGCGCGACGACAGCACCTTCGGCGGTAGCGGGCCGCCCATGGTGGCCTACCGCTTCGAGGACAGCCGATCGGGCGAATGTGTTCGCAGACATCTCGGCGGTTATGGCGGCATTCTCCAGGTGGACGGCTATGCCGCCTACAATCAGCTCGTCCGCAAGGACGGGGGCAATGACGGCCCCCGACTCGCCGGATGCTGGGCCCATAGCCGACGGCGCTTCTATGAACTCCATTCCGCCGGGGACAGCCGGGTCGCGACCACCACGGTCGAACGCATGGCCGATCTGTGGAAACTCGAGGCCAAGGTGCGTGGCCAAAGCCCTGAAGCGCGCGCGGCCGCGCGGCAGGCCATCTCGGCCCCCATTGTCGCCGAGCTGTTCGCCCTCTGGGAGCAGACCCTGCCGCGCATCTCAGGCAAATCGAAGCTGGCCGAGGCCATCCGCTACGCCATCGCCCGGCGCGACATCTTCGAGCGCTTCTTGACCGACGGCCTGATCGAACTCGACTCCAATATCGTCGAGCGCGCAATCAGGCCCCAGACCATCACACGCAAGAATAGCCTCTTCGCCGGCTCGGATGGTGGCGGCCGCACATGGGCCACCATCGCCACCCTCCTGCAGACCTGCAAGATGAACAACGTCGACCCCACGGCCTGGCTGACCCAGACCCTCGAGCGCATCGCCAACCAATGGCCGAGCGCCGACATAGACGCGCTCATGCCCTGGAACTACACGCCCTGAACGGCCCCAGCTTCCCGCTTACGATCATCACCATCGAGGAGGCAGCCGAACTGCGCCCCAAGCAGCCGAATGCCGTAACGCTGATTGCGGATCGCGACACCGAGGCCCGCAGCGCCGATGTGCTTCTGGCCTCGACCCTGCGTATGCGGCCGGACAGGATCGTGCTGGGCGAGGTCCGCGGCCGCGAGGCGATGACCTTCCTCGAGGCGATCAACACCGGCCATGGCGGCTCGCTCACCACCCTGCATGCTGAGACCCCGCAACTCGCCGTCCGCCGTCTCGCCATTGCCGCGCTCAAGACCGATGTGCCGATGACCTATGCCGACATGGTCGACTACATCGAGGGCTCCATCGACGTGATCATCCAGGCAGGCCGCCACAATGGCGCGCGCGGCATCACCGAGTTTTTCCTGCCGGGGCAGGGAAGACAGCCAGATCAGAACACTGCCGGAACCGCGGGCACTAAGCGCCCCGCGGTTGCCGCCGAATGAACCGAAAGGAACTTCCCATGCACAAGACCATCCTTGCCACAGCCGTCACCCTGCTGGCCGCGCCGCTCGCGGCCCAGACCTCGCCTCAGGTCACGAACGATCTCACCGTGACCATGTCGCCCCAGCAGTACCGGATCTGCAATGAGCGGCCCGCACGACCGATCTGGATGGACGAGGTTCATCCGCGAGAGGCCTATAAGGCGCTGACGCTGATGGACCTCTATGAACTGCGGGCATGGGAACAGATCGTCGAGAAAGGCAATTGCGGCTGCAACGTCCGCTTCCCGGCATGGGATGATGCCTC
>JAFIEC010000328.1 GCA_020832725.1 Paracoccaceae bacterium
GCGGGATGACGATATCTTCGTGGCGCTCCAGTCGCGTGTCAGCCAGGCGAGGGCGGCGGGGGCGGATGTGTTCCTGTCGCTTCATGCCGATGCGCTGGCCGAAGGCCGGGCGATGGGAACGACTGTCTACACGCTCTCCGAGACCGCGTCCGATGCCGCATCGCAGCGGCTGGCTGCGGAACATGATCGGGCGGACCTTCTGGCGGGTGTCGATCTGGGCGATCAGGATGACATCATCGCCAGTGTCCTGATGGATCTAGCCCGAACCGAGACACAACCGCGATCCGAGCGTCTTGCGCGGGCATTGGTGGAGGGGATCGGCGCGGCGACGGGGCGGCTTTACAAGCGCCCGCATCTGTCTGCCGGTTTTTCGGTCTTGCGCGCCCCCGATATTCCCTCGGTGCTGGTGGAGCTGGGCTTCATGTCGGACCCGCGCGATCTGCGCAATCTGCTCGATCCGGACTGGCGGGCGCAGGCGGCCGCAGGCATCGTCGATGCCCTCGAGACATGGGCCGAGGCCGATGCCGCCGAGGCGGGGCTGCTGCGCCACTAGCGGCAGGTCTGCTCGCGCGGAATTGCGCCCGCGCACGGTTGCGCTCTTTGACGCCGGGCGCGGGCCAATCTAGTGTGGCCACGACTTTTGCTTTCCGCTTCCTGTTGACGGAGCCTGCCCGTGTTGCGCCTTTTGCTGTCCTTCCTCGGGGCGATCTTTACCTGGATCAGCCTGGGTATCGCCCTGGCGGTGGTGGTCGTCGGCGGCATCCTGTGGATGTACAGCCGCGATCTGCCCAACCATGAACAGCTTGCGCGCTACGAACCCCCGATCATCAGCCGCATCTACTCGGGCGAGGGGGCGCTGGTCGATGAGTTCGCCCAGGAGCGGCGGCTGTTCGTGCCGGTGGAGGATGTGCCCGATATCGTCGTTCAGGCCTTCATCTCGGCGGAGGACAAGAATTTCTTCTACCATCAGGGGTTCGATGCGCGTTCCATGGTGGCGGCGCTGGTGGATGCGGTCCGCTCCCGAGGCGAGACGTTGCGCGGGGCCTCGACCATCACCCAGCAGGTGATGAAGAACTTCCTGCTGTCGGGAGACCGGACAGGCGAGCGGAAGATCAAGGAGATCATCCTTGCGACCCGGGTGGAACAGACCCTGACCAAGAACCAGATCCTCGAGTTGTACCTGAACGAGATCTTCCTTGGACAGAACTCCTATGGGGTGGCCGCCGCAGCGCAGACCTATTTCAACAAGACGCTGGACGAGCTTGAGGTGCACGAGGCCGCCTTCCTTGCCGCGCTGCCGCAGCCACCCTCCAGCTATCACCCGGGGCGCGCGGCCGCGCGCGTGACCTCCCGGCGCAACTGGGTTCTGGGCCAGATGCACGAGAACGGCTTCATCGACACAGCCACCCTTGCCCGCGAGCGTGCCGAGCCTCTCCGCACCGTTCAGGGCGGCGATTTCGAGCCGTTCCGCGCCACGATGCCCGCGCGCGACTATTTCACGGACGAAATCCGCCGAGAATTGTCGGGCACCTTCGGCGAGGACGAGTTCTTTGGCGGCGGTCTGACCATTCGCGCCACAATGGATCCTGTGCTGCAGGACGAGGCGGCCGCGGCCCTGCGCGAGGGGCTGGAGCGCCATGATCGCGCGCAGGGGCTGTGGCGCGGCACAGGCATCACGCTCGATCCGGCGCTTCTGTCCGACACGGAGGCATGGCGCGCTGCGCTTTCCCAGGCCGAGGTGCCGCGCGATGTGGCGGGCTGGCATCCCGCAGTCGTCCTGTCGCTGGAGGGTGACGGGGCCCGCCTGGGGCTGGAGGGGGCCGAAGTGGCAGAGGGGGTGGTGCCGGCCTCGGATGTCACCTGGGCGCGTCCCACCGACGAGGAGGGCCGTGCCTCTGGCCCCCGCGCGCGCCGGGCGGGCGATCTTGTGGCACCGGGCGATGTGGTCCTCGCCCGGGCCGAACGCGCCGATGACGGCAGCATCCGGCACTGGTCCTTGCGTCAGATCCCCGAGGTGCAGGGCGCCTTCATGGCGATGGATGTGAACACGGGTCGCGTTCTGGCCATGCAGGGGGGCTTCTCCTACCAGCATTCGGTGTTCAACCGCGCCACTCAGGCGATGCGGCAGCCGGGGTCCTCGTTCAAGCCGTTCGTGTTCGCCGCGGCGCTGGATTCGGGCTATACGCCAGGCACGATCGTCATCGATGCGCCGATCGAGATCGAATCGGGGGACGGGGCGATCTGGCGCCCCCGGAACGCCTCGAACCGCTTCTACGGCCCCACACCCCTGCGCACGGGGATCGAGTGGTCGCGCAACCTGATGACGATCCGGCTGGCGCAGGATGTGGGCATGGACACGGTGGCCCGCTATGCGGAGCGCTTTGGCGTCTATGACCGGATGGAGCCGTTCCTGGCCAATGCGCTGGGCAGCCAGGAGACGACATTGTTCCGGATGGTTGCGGCCTATGCCATGTTCGCCAATGGCGGTGAGCGGGTGGAGCCGACCCTTGTGGACCGCGTTCAGGACCGCCACGGTCGCACCGTCTTTCGCCACGATCAGCGCCGCTGCCTCGATTGCGAGACCGCCTCGCTTGAACAGGGGGTGGGCCCGCGCATCGTCTCGGACCGCCGGCGCATCATGGATGCGTTCACCGCCTATCAGCTCACCTCGATGATGCAGGGCGTCGTGCAGCGCGGAACGGCCTCCTCGACTGTCCGGGTGGGCGTGCCGATCGCGGGCAAGACGGGCACCACCAACGACGCCCGTGACGTCTGGTTCGTGGGTTTTTCCTCCAACATCGTGGCGGGCTGCTACATCGGCTTTGATCGGCCCGAGCCGCTGGGCCGGGGGGCCTCGGGCGGCGGGATGTGCGGGCCGGTGTTCAACCGCTTCATGCGGACC
>JAFIEC010000330.1 GCA_020832725.1 Paracoccaceae bacterium
CTTTCGTGGTTCTGGTATGCGTGGAACTTCGAGCGCTGGATGGTGATGATGGGGTTTCGGACACTCGACATGTGGGTGCCCGGCCTGATCGCAATACTTCTCATGCTCGAAGCGTTGCGGAAGGCAGTGAACCTGACGATCGCGTTACTTGTGCTTGTGGTCGTCGCCTATGGCTTTGTGGGAGACCGTATCCCCGGCCTGTTGACTGCTGAGGTTTTCCATCCGACACGCACGGTGATGTATCTGTATGCCGACAGCAGCGGCATCCCCGGGATCGTCGTCCGCATCATCATCGATCTTGTGCTCCCGTTCGTCATCTTCGGCAAAGTGATGGAAATCGCAGGCGGGATGACCTTCTTCAACAATCTCGCTCTTGGGCTCATGGGCAGGCGACGCGGTGGCCCGGCAAAGGTGGCTGTTGTCGCGTCGGGCTCCTTCGGAACGTTGTCCGGCTCGACCGTAGCAAACATCATGTCCACCGGGATCATCACGATACCGCTCATGAAGCGGACCGGGTTTAAGCCCGAACAGGCCGGCGCGATCGAGGCGGTATCCTCGAATGGTGGCCAGATCATGCCTCCGGTCATGGGCGCCACCGCCTTCATCATCGCCGAATTCCTGCAACTGCCATATTCGCAGGTTGTCGCCGCGGCCCTTGCGCCTGCCTTGCTATATTATCTGGTCTTGTTCCTGAAGATCGATGCCATCGCCATGCGAGAAGGGCTCAAGGGCCTCGATCCGCGCGAGATTCCTCCGATCGGCGAGACGCTGCGCAATGGCTGGCTGTTCGTTATCCCCATCGCGATACTGGTCTATCTTCTGTTCTGGAAGGGCTTCAATCCGGGGCGGGCGGCGATCTATGTGACGGGCCTTCTGCTGGTCGGATATCTGATCAAGCTTCGCTTCCGGCCCAGCTTTCGGGACATGATGGAACTGATGCGCCGGACGGGAACAGAGGTCGTGCCCCTCATCCTGATCGGCGGCGGCGCAGGCGCCGTGGTGGGCGTTCTGAACTCCACCGGTTTTGCCTTCCAGTTATCGCTGCTGCTGGCACAGATCGCGTCGAGCTACGGCCTTCTGGCGATGCTGCTGCTGACAGCGCTCGTGTCAATCATCCTCGGCATGGGGATGCCCACCGCTGCGGTCTATGTCGTGCTTGTCACGGTGGTCGCGCCGACAGTCATCCGCATGGGCGTCGATCCGTTGGGGGCGCATCTGTTCCTTTTCTATTTCGGCCTGATGAGCATGATTACGCCGCCCATAGCGGTGGGCAGTATCGTGGCCGCACAGGTCGCCGGCGCAAGCATATGGACGACAGGCAACTATGGGGCCCGATTGGGCATCGCGGCGTATCTGCTGCCCTTTCTCTGGATCTACAATCCTGCCGTCATGCTGAACGGCAGTGGGCTCGAGATCGTCCTCGTCCTGTCGAACTGCATCGTGGCCGCACTGGTGCTGCAATTGTCCATGCTGCGCCGGCAACTTCCCGGAGTGCCGGATGGTCTCGCATCTCTTCTGCTGACGTTGCTCGCCATCGGGCTTGGAAGTGCCACAATCTGGCTGGGCAGCGACAACCCGATGGCCGGGGTCGCGACGGCTGCCGGGTTGGCCTTCTATCTTGCGCAGCGTTATCGCGCCGCCCGAGCGCAACCAGCCGCTGCAGACCCCGGGAAGGCTGCGTGATGCCAGCCTTGTCAGTAAACATGTTTACTTTTATGCTGGGCCGCGCCGGAATCGGCAACAGCGCGCCATGCATCGCAGGGCGGCAATCGCGGAGGAGAACCCCATGAGACAAGAGACCCAGTCGGCTCGATGGATCGACACGCGGCATGGAACGATCAGCCGTGAGATCTTTGTGGACGAAACCGTCTACAGGAGTGAGCTGGAGAACCTGTTCACCCGCGCGTGGCTGTTTGTTGGCCATGAAAGCCAGATCCCGAACAAGGGCGATTTCTTCACATCCCGGATGGGCGAGGAATCGGTGATCCTCGTGCGTGACATGGCCAACGAGATCCATGTCTTTCTCAACTCATGCCGGCACCGCGGCATGAAGGTTTGCCGCTACGAGCAGGGCAACACCGCATTGTTCACCTGCCCCTATCATTCATGGACCTACACGACAGACGGCCGGATCCGCGGCATTCCGCTGTATCGGGCCCTCTACGAGGGCAGCCTCGACCGTGACGAGTGGTCGCTCATCGAGGTTGCGCGGATCGCCAATTACAAGGGCACGATCTGGGCGACATGGGATCCCGCGGCGCCCGATTTCGAGACCTATCTGGGCGATGCGCGCCTTCATCTTGATCAGGCCCTCGATTGTCGGGATGGCCGGCCCGGAGGCTCCGAGGTGATCGGGGTCCACAAATGGATCTTTCCGGCGAACTGGAAATTCGCGGCAGAGAACTTCCTGGGCGACACGTATCACAACCCGTCCCACCGTTCGGTGGACATCATCGGCATCGGCCCCTCCGCCCGGGAGGGTGTCAAGGGGCGCCGCGACAACGAGCTGGAGCATGCCCAGCATGTCTGGATCTCCTTTCCCGAGGGGCATGGGGTGCACTCTGCCGTGCAGCCGGGCGATGACCCCTATGTCGAGCAGTTCAGGAATGATCCCGAGATCGAGGAGTATTTTCGCCACTGTCACATGGAGCGAAAGCGCCGCCTTGGTCAGGAATCCCGCCTGCTGCCCTTTGTCGGCACGATATTTCCGAACACCTCCTATCACGGTCGACAGCCGCGCGGCCTTTGTGCGTGGCATCCCCACAGCCCGACCGAGACCGAGGCGTGGCGGTTCTTCATGGTCGACGCGGACGCACCGTCGAAGGTGAAGGATTTCATGCGGCACTATTACATGCGTTATGCCGGGCCTGCCGGGATGACCGAGCAGGATGATCTCGAGAACTGGCTATATGCCACGCGGGCCAGCACGGGCACCGTGGCGCGGCGGCACCCGTTCAATTATCAGCAATCGTTGAACGGTGGCTCCATCAACCCCGAGGTTCATGGACTGAAGATCCGCGGCGAGGTTTCCACGCAGGTCAGCGAGCATATGGCCCGCGGCTTCTACCGCCGCTGGGGAGACTATATCGACGGCGCGTCCTGGGATGTCCTGTTGGG
>JAFIEC010000331.1 GCA_020832725.1 Paracoccaceae bacterium
GGTTGGGGGCGCCCGCCCCCCCGCCACGGCCGCCGGTGCCCTGGTGATTTCGGTGGCCCTGCAGATCATGTTGGCAGGGCGTGTCCTGGCCCTGCGCGAGCCGATCCTGCGGTTGCTCGGCGCCGAGGGCGTGGCCTTCGAGGTGGCCAGCCGGTTTCTGCTGATCTCGCTGCTGTCGCTGCCGATGATGGCATTCGGGATGGTGGCTGCCGCGATCCTGCGGTCTTTGGGCGATGCATGGCGGGCCATGATGGTCACGGTTCTCGCGGGGGCGGTGGCGATGCTGGTGGACCCGTTCCTGATCCTCAGCACCGAGAGCGTCTTTGGCTATCGCCTGCCGTTCACGCTTGGCATGGGCCTCGGTGCGGATGGGGCTGCCTTTGGGCTCTGGGTCAGCCGGATCGCGATGGCCCTGATGGGGCTGTGGTTCGTGATCGGTGTGCACGACATGCTGGCGCTGCCCCGCTGGCGGCATGTGCGCGAGATGTCGCGCCCGTTCTTCCGTATCGCCCTGCCTGCAGCGGCGACGCAGCTTTCCACCCCCGTGGGCAATTTCATCCTGACGGGACTTGTGGCCATCTATGGCGACGCGGCGGTCGCGGGCTGGTCGGTGATGTCTCGTCTGATGGTTCTGACCTTTGGCGGGCTGTTCGCGTTGTCGGGTGCGATCGGCGGGATCATCGGGCAGAACTACGGCGCCCGGCTTCTGCCGCGGGTACGCCAGACGTTCCGCTCGGCGCTGCTGTTCTGCAGTTTCTACACGCTGGCGGCCTGGGGGCTTCTGGCGCTCGCCTCGCCGGTGATCCTGTCGCTCTTCGGGCTGACGGGAACAGCTGCGGATGTCGTGCTGGCCTTTACCCGGCTGGCCGCAGCGGGCTTTTTCTTCAATGGGGCGCTGTTCGTGGCCAATGCGACATTCAACAACCTGGGCCGGCCGCTGTGGTCCACCGCACTCAACTGGTTGCGGGATGCGGTGATGATCCTGCCCTTTGCATGGCTGCTCGGGCAGATGCTGGGCGCGCCGGGAGTGGTCTATGGTCAGGCGCTGGCAGGCGTGGTGGTGGGCAGCATCGCGGTGCTGGTGGCGTGGCGTTTCATGAACAGATTGCAATTGCCGCCCCTTGCGGGGCCGGGCGTGGGGCAGGCCGAGGGTCTGCCACCTGTTCCGCCCCCCGGTGCGCCAAGCGCCCGCGCCGCGATTGCGCTGGCACCTGCAGCAGATACGCGCAGGCGGCTTGCCCCGCGCGACCGGGGCACCTAATTCTGCAACAGGCGTTCCGCCGCAAGCACAGGAGATGGCATGTTCGGTTTCATGCGCAAGAAGCTGGAAATCCCCGCGCCCGACGAGGCCCTGCCGGGGCGTGACACGCCCATCCCGACGGCGGAGAGCCATTTCGTCTCGGGTCGACCGCTGAAGGGCCCGGTTCCCGACGGGATGGCCCAGGTGATGGTCGGCATGGGCTGTTTCTGGGGGGTGGAGCGGCTCTTCTGGCAGGTGCCCGGTGTGTGGGTCACAGCGGTAGGCTATGCTGCGGGTCACACTCCCAACCCCACCTATGAGGAAGTCTGCTCCGGGCGGACGGGCCATAACGAGGTGGTCTGGATGATCTACGACCCCGCCGTTGTCAGCCTTGGCGCGCTGCTGCGGGTCTTCTGGGAGGGGCATGACCCGACCCAGGGCATGCGTCAGGGCAATGACGTGGGCACGCAATACCGCTCGGGCATCTACACCTATGACGCGGCGCAGATGCAGGAGGCGCTGGCCAGCCGCGAGGCCTATGCGGCACGGCTGCGCGCGGCGGGGCTCGATGCGGTCACGACCGAGATCCTGCCTGCCCCGGCGTTCTATTACGCCGAGGATTACCACCAGCAATATCTGACCAAAAACCCCCACGGCTATTGCGGCCTGAGAGGCACCGGCGTTGCCTGTCCGGAGGGAGCGCCCGCCTGACGGGGGGCTCAGCCAGCCCCGGGCGGTGTCAGGCCCAGATGGGCCTGCACGTCGCCGTCCAGTTCGGAGCCGTCCCAGACCCCTACGTAGATGCCCTTGCGCCGGGAGCGACCGCGCCGCGCAACGATCTCGGAGTCGCTGATCGCGGTGCGCTGGGACATCCGCCGCGCCCAGGCAAAGAGCTGCCCATAGAGCCGCTGCCGTTCTTCCTCAAAGGCGGGATCGGCGCCAAGATCGACGTATTCGTCCGGGTCGGAGGCAAGGTCGAACAGCATCGGGCGCATGCCCCCTTCGGCATGCATCAACTTCCAGCGCCCGTCGAAGACCATGAACAGCCGCGCATCACGCGGGCTGACGCCCAGTCGTCCTGCCATGGGCGTTGAGGAATAGTCGTATTCGCTGATGACCACCTCACGCCAGCTTTCGGGCGGGCGACCCCGAAGCCAGGGCAGAAGCGAACGGCCCTCCAGGATGTGATCGGGCACGTCTCCGGCAACCGCCTCCACAAAGGTCGCGGCCAGGTCGATCGATTCAACCAGCGCATCCACCACCGTGCCGCGGGTGGCGTCGGCCTCTGCCGAAGGGTCGTAGACGATCATGGGCACCCGGGCCGAGGCGTCGTGAAAGAGGTCCTTCTCGCCCAGCCAGTGATCGCCCAGGTAATCGCCGTGATCGGAGGTGAGCACGATCATCGTGTCCTCCATCCGGCCCTGCTCCTCCAACGCGTCGAGCAGGCGGCCCAGATGGTCGTCGCATTGCTTCACGAGGCCCATATAGGCGGGGATCACCGTCTCGCGCACATCGTCGCGGGCAAAGGCGCGGCCGATCGGGTTGGACATGAAGGCGCCATAGACGGGGTGGGGGTCTTCGCGCTCGCGGGGGTCGCGCCGCGCTGGCAGGACGTGGTTGTGCCCATACATCGCGTGATAGGGTGCAGGCACCACATAGGGCCAGTGCGGCTTGATATAGCTCAGGTGGCAAAGCCAGGGCCTGTCCGCGCCCTTCTCGGCCAGAAAATCCAGCATCCGGTCGGTGAGCCAGGGCGTTTCGCTGTGCTCCTCGCGGATGTTGGCGGGATGGCGGGCGTTCTGCATGAGCCAGCCAGAGGCGACGCGGCCGGCATCGTCGACGACGGCGTTTGCATTGTCCTGCCACGGATTGTCGCCGGGATAGCCCTGGGCCTTGAGCCATTCATTATAGGGGGAGCGGCGGGTGTCGTAGAAGCCGTCGGGCCCGCCCGACCACAGCCCGTCGTCCCGCAGCCACAGGTCGAACCCGCATTCGGCCACCCGCGCGCCGATCACGCTGTCGGGCGCGAGCCCAAGTCGCTCCATGCCCGCGCGGTCGGCGGCCATGTGGGTCTTGCCCACCAGCCAGACATCCATGCCATGCGGGCGCAGGTGATCGCCCAGCGTCATCTCTCCGACCTTGAGGGGGAAGTTGTTGAACGCGGCCCCGTGAGAAGAGACATAGCGTCCCGTGTAGCAACTCATCCTGCTGGATCCGCAGACCGGTGACTGCACAAAGGCCTTGTCAAAGCGCACGCCGCGGGCCGCCAGCCGGTCGAAATTCGGTGTCTGCAGCGAGGGGTGACCGGCACAGGAGAGGTAATCCCAGCGCAGCTGGTCATACATCACGAACAGGATGTTGCGGATCGTCCCCATGCCGTCCTCTCAGCGCATCGCGGCGGACAGCCTGCGTGCAGCGGTGGCCAGCAACTGGGCATCGGCCCCCACGCCGACAAAGGCGACCCCGGCCTCCAGATAGCGCCGGCCCTGTTCGGGGTCAAAGGTCAGCACGCCCGCAGCCTTGCCGGCGGCCGCGATCCGGGCATGGCAATCCTCGATCACCGCCTGAACCTCCGGCACCCCATAACGGCCCGGATAGCCCATGTCGGCGGCGAGGTCGGCAGGCCCGATGAAGACGGCATCCACCTCCTCGACGCCGAGGATCTCGTCCAGCGCCGCCACACCCGCCCGGCTTTCGACCTGCACGATCAGGCAGGTCTCGGCATTGGCGGTGGTCACATAATCGGGTGCCGCGCCATAACCCGAGGCCCGCGCCAGCGTCGCACCCACCCCGCGCACCCCCTCGGGCGGATAGCGCATCGCGCGCACCATCTTCCGCGCCTGCTCGGCGCTTTCGACCATGGGCACGAGGATCGTCTGAACGCCGATGTCGAGCACCTGCTTGACCATCCAGACCCGCGCCTCGGGGATGCGCACGATCGGATGCGCTCCGGCCCCGGCGGCGGCCACCGCGCGCACCTGCCCCAGGATGGAGGGCATGTCCCAGGCGGAATGTTCGCCATCGATCACCACCCAGTCAAACCCCGCACCGGCGCAAAGCTCGGCGACATCGGGGCTGGTCAGCGCAAGCCACAGGCCGATCTGCTGGCGCGCGCCAAGGGCCGCCTTGAAGCTGTTAGTGGGGGCGGGCATGGTATCTCCTCAGGCGAAATGCAGGCCGACTGTGCCCAGAGGGCCGAAATCGGCGGTGATCGTGGTGCCATGGGGGCATTCCACGGGGCGGATGAACGAGCCCGAAAGCACGACCTCCCCAGCTTCCAGCCCCTGACCATAAAGCGCAAGGCGGTTGGCCAGCCATGCGATACCGGTCGCCGGGTGGCCCAGCACCCCCGCCCCCAGCCCGGTTTCCTCGACGACCGCGTTGCGTGACACGATGGCCCCTGCCCAGCGCAGGTCAAGCGCGTCGGGCCGCATGGGCCGCCCGCCCAGCGCGATGCCGGCATTGGCCGCATTGTCCGAGATGGTGTCGAGCACATTGCGCATCGTCCCCGTCTCGGGGTCCTTGCGCAGGATGCGGGTGTCGAGGATTTCGATGGCGGGGACCACGAAGTCGGTGGCGTTCAGCACATCGGTGAAGCTCACGTTGGGGCCGCGCAGGGGCCGGGACATGACGAAGGCGATCTCTGCCTCGATCCGAGGCTGGATAAAGCGGTCGGCCGGTACCGTGGCCCCGTCGCCAAAGGCCATGTCGTCGAGCAGCACCCCCGAGTCGGGCGTCTCGATCTGCAGGGCGTCCTGCATGGCACGGCTGGTCAGCCCGATCTTCCAGCCGATCTGCCGCCGCCCCGCCGACAGCTTGCGCCGCACCCAGGCGTCCTGCACCGCATAGGCCTCGTCCAGGGTCATGCCCGGGTTGGCCAGCGACAAGAGGCCGATCTGCCGGCGGCTGCGTTCCGCCTCGTCCAGCCGGTCGGCGGCCTGCGCGATCGCCTCGGGCGTCATGCCTCGTCCCTCACCCCGTTGCGCAGGGTTCCGATCCCCTCGGCCGAGACCTCGATCACATCGCCGGGTTTCAGCCACAGGGGCGGGTCGTGGCGCGCGCCGGCGCCGGTGGGCGTTCCGGTCACGATCACGTCGCCGGGAACCAGCGTCGTGAACGTCGAGACATATTCCACGATCTTGCGGAAGGAGAAAATCATCCGGCTGGTCCGGTCGTCCTGGCGCAGCGCGCCGTTGACATGGGTGGTCAGGCGGATGTCTGCGATCTGTGCCTCGTCCTGATAGGGGACAAGCCAGGGCCCGATGCTGCCCGAGCCGTCGAAATTCTTGCCCTGGGTCACGTTGAACTTGGCATGGCGCACCCAGTCGCGCAGCGTGCCCTCGTTGCACAGGCTCAGCGCCGCGATGTGCTCCAGTGCGCGGGCCTGGGGGATGTGGCGACCGGGCTTGCCGATCACGATGACGATCTCGCCCTCGTAATCCAGCTGCTCGCTGGCGCGTGGCCGGGTGAGCGGCACCTCGTGGCCCACGAAGGACCGCGCAAAGCGCGGAAACAGCGACGGGTTGGGCGGGGCCGTCTGGCCATCCTTGTATTCGGCGTTCCGGTCGGGAAAGTTGACGCCCACGCAGATGATCTTTTCCGGTGCGGGAATGGGGATGTCCCATTCCACGTCAGCAGGGTCGATGTCGGGGGAAAGGGCCGCTCCCGCCTCGGCCAGCGCCGTCAGCCGGCCCTGTTCGATGACCTCGCGCAGGGTCGGCATCTCGGCCCCGAAGCGGGCCGAAAGGTCCACAAGGCCGCTGTCGGTGACAAGTCCGTATCCCCGCCGCTCGCCGATACGATAGGCCGCCAGCCGGGGGCGTGTGATGGTCTCGCTCATGGGGCCTCTCAGGGTGCGACGATGGGCTGGGCGGAAAGATCTGCCGGGCGCGGGGTGATGCCCTCGAACAGGCTGCCCTCCTCGAACCACGACCGGGGCGCGGGTGCCCCCCACAGCGTCTGGCGCTGAGGGTCCTTCAGGTCCCAGTGGATGGGCTCGTGATCCGGGTCCACCGTCTGGTAGTCGGAGCAGTAGATTTCGATGCGGTGGCCATCCGGGTCGCGGATATACAGGAAGAAGGCATTCGAGATCCCGTGCCGCCCGGGCCCGCGCTCGATATTGGCGAGATAGCCCGTGGTCGACATCAGATCGAGCAGGTCGATGATGTTGAGCGGGGTCGGCACCCAGAAGGCGGTATGATGCAGCCGCGGCCCCAGCCCGTTGGTAAAGGCCATGTCGTGGACACCACCCTTGCGGTGCATCCACGCGGCCCAGAGCTTCTTGCTCTCGTTGTCCTCGGTGTATTCGGTCACGCGAAAGCCGATGTCGTTGTAGAAGGCCACGGCTTCGTCGACATTGGGAGAGAAGCAGTTGAAGTGATCGATCCTGAGCGGCTTCACCCCGCGATACAGGGCGTATTGCTGGTGGATCGGGGGCAGTCGATCCATGCGCACATAGAATTCCAGCGGCGTGCCCTGGGGGTCTCGCGTGGCCAGTGTACGGCCCTGGTTGGGCCGCTCCACCCATGCCACCGGCAGGCCGCGCCCTGCGAGGTATTCCGCAGCCCGATCGAGGTCGGGCTCGTCATAGAGCTTGAACGAAAGCGCCATGGCCCGGGGCTCCTTGCCCTCGACCAGACGGATGCAATGATGCCCGCGCTCATCCATCGCGCGCATGCACAGCGTGCCGTCGCCCTCGTGGGTGACCTGAAGGCCAAGCGTGTCGACATAGAACGCGCGGCTTGCAGCCAGATCGCTGACCACGAAATCCACATGGCTCAGTCGTACGATGTTGAACGGCGGGTAGAGGTTCGGCGCGGGAACGGGCATCGGCGCTCCTTTCGGGTGAGATCGGTTGCATGTCGGCGCGGTCTGGTCGCCCCTTTCGGGTCAGCGCCACTCAGCCTCCCAGCCGGGGGATATTGTGGGCCCCGGTCGCAAGGCTGATGTTCTTTGTCTCCATGTAGAAGTCGAAGGACCAATCCCCCCCGTCGCGGCCGATGCCGCTGGCCTTCATGCCACCGAAGGGAGCGGGCAGGTGGCGGACGTTTTCGGAATTCACCCAGATCATGCCCGCCTCCAGCGCCTCGGTGATCCGCAGGGTGCGGGCAAGGTCGGATGTCCACAGGTATCCTGCAAGCCCATAGGGCACGTCATTCGCCATTCGCACTGCCTCCTCCTCGGTCTCGAAGGGGATCGCCGTGAGCACGGGGCCGAAGATTTCCTCCTGCGCGATGGCCATGTCGTTGCGCGCGCCGGTGAACAGGGTGGGCTGCACGAAGCAGCCCGCCTCCAGCCCCGGCCCGGTGGCCTTGGCCCCGCCGGTGGCGATGGTCGCCCCCTCGGCGCGGGCGGTCTCGAAATAGGAGAGGACCTTGCGCTCGTGCACCGGGTGGATCAGCGGGCCGACCACGGTTTTCGGATCGAGCGGGTGGCCCACGGGAATGCGCGCCGCGCGCTCGGCCACGCGGGCGCAGAAATCGTCATGGATCGAGGCTTCGACCAGCAGGCGCGAGGACGAGGTGCAGCGCTCGCCATTGAGCGAGTAGATCATGAAGACGGCGGCATCGACCGCGCGCTCGATGTCGGCATCGGCAAAGACGATCACCGGGTTCTTGCCGCCAAGTTCGAAATGGACGCGCTTGAGCGTGGGTGCCCCCTGGGCCATGATCATCGAGCCTGTGCGGCTTTCGCCGACGAAACTGATCGCCCGGATGGCCTCGTGCTCGGTCAGGGCGCGGCCCGCCTCTTCGCCAAGGCCGTGGACGGTGTTCCAGACGCCCGGGGGCAGGCCCGCCTCTTCGGCGATTTCCACCAGAAGTGTCGCGGTCAGCGGCGAGAACTCGGCGGGCTTGTGGACCACCGTGCATCCCGATGCGAGCGCCGGTGCGATCTTCCAGGTCGACAGCATGAAGGGCGTGTTCCACGGCGTGATCACCCCGACCGGGCCAATCGGCGTGCGGCGGGTGATGTTCACCTGGCCCGGGGCGAACAGGCTCTGGCCATCCTGGGCGGAAGGTGCCTGATCGGCGAAGAACCGGAAGTTCTCGGCCCCTCGCAGGGCTGCCTTTGCCATGAATCGCAGCGCCTGGCCGGTATCGAGGCACTCGGTGAAGGCGATCTCTTCGGCGCGGGCCTCGATCGCATCGGCAATGGCGTGCAGCAGCTTGCGCCGCTTTGCCCCCGGCATGGCGCGCCATTCACCGAAAGCTGCGGCTGCGGCCTGTGCGGCCCGGTCGATTTCGGCACTCCCGCCGCGTGCGACCTGTGCCAGGGTGGCTCCGTCCACCGGCGAGACCGTCTCGAATGTCCGCCCGTCCGCCGAGGCGCATGACGTGCCAGCGATCCGGTGCAGGGCACCTTCGCGTTCGAACCGGGCCACATATTCCCTCGCCCGCTCCAGATTACGCTCGAGATCGCTCATCCGGGTTCTCCCTTGCCGCTCATGGTTAACGTGTTAAACAGGGGTTGCGGTCGGGTCAAGCCGCGATCGCGCCACGGCCTTCCCCCGGGAAGCACGCTTTGCCACAGGAGCTCTGCCATGCCCCATCTGGTACTTGATTATCCCCCCGATCTTGCCGAACTGGTCGAGATGGGTGCCCTGTGCGCGGTTCTGCGAGATGCCATGGTGGCAACCGGCCTGTTCCCGCTTGGCGGCATCCGTGTGCGGGGCCGAGCGGCCGAGTGCTGGGCGATCGCCGACGGCTCCCGGCAGTTCCTGTATCTCGACCTTGTCCTGCGCATGGGCACCGGCCGCAGCGAGGCCGACCGTGCCCGCGCCATGGCGGAAATCTATGACGCGGCCCGCGCCTTTCTGGAGCCTCGGGTTGGCGACGTGCCCACAGCCCTGAGCATGGAAATCATCGAGATCGACCCCGTCCTGTCGGACAAGCGATGGAACACGATTCACGGCTATCTGGCGCGACGGGAGTGAGGGTGGAAAAACCGTCCGTCCGGTCGGCTCCGGGGTTTACTTTCATTTGAAAACATCTCAGGAACATGTTCAGAATGGACCGATGCCGAAATCGCGGATGAATCGATGACCTTTTTCGAAGACGTTCCCCTGCGCGGATATGAGCGCTCCCTCCCGATCGCGCTGTTGCGTGCGCGGGAAGCCACGATGCGCAAGTTCAAGCCCCATGTCGATGCGCACAACCTGACGCTGCAGCAATGGCGCATCATCAGGGCGCTGGCCGACAGCGGGCCGCTTGACGCCACCGCGCTGTCGGAGCGCTGCGTGATCCTGCCGCCGTCGCTGACCCGGATATTCCGCACCCTGACCCAGAAGGGTCTGATCACCCAGGTCGACGACCGCGACGGCCGCCGCCACAAGGTGGCCCTGACGGATGAGGGCCGTCGCCTCTACGAGGAAATGGCCCCGACATCCGAGGATATCTATCGACGGATCGAAGAGAGCTTTGGCGAGGACGAGATGCGCAGGCTTCTCGAACTGCTGACCCGGCTGCGCCATGTCGCCGACGACATGGCGGGCGGCAGCACCTCCGCCACCGACGAAGACGCCTGAAGCTCAGGCCGCCGCCAGCCCCTTGTCGAGCGCGGCAAGGATCTGCGCGCCATCTGCCTCGCTCAGCACCAGCGGCGGCGACAAAAGGATGTTGTGCCCCGAGATGCGCACCATCACGCCTGCCTCATAGGTCGCCTGATGGACCCGCGCCACTGCGGCCTTGTCGAGTGGCGTCCTGGCTGCGCGGTCCGAGACAAGCTCGATCCCCGTCATCAAACCGTGCCCGCCGCGCACATCGCCCACGATGTCATGGCGCTGCATCAGCGCCAGCGCCCCCTCATGCAGTTGCGTCCCCCGTGCGGCGGCGTTGTGCTGCACCTGCAACCGCTCGGTTTCCGCAAGGCACGCGAGGGCTGCCGCTGCACCCGCTGGATGGGCGGAATAGGTGTACCCGTGCCCGATCATTGCGGAGCCCGTCTCGTCACCCTCGAACGTCTCGGCCACGGCATCGGAGATCATCACGGCGCCAAAGGGGAAATAGCCGTTGGTGATCGCCTTGGCCGTGCACATCAGGTCGGGCTTCACGCCCCAGTGGCGGCTTCCCGACCAGTCACCGGTGCGACCGAAGGCGGTGATCACCTCGTCGGCGATCAGCAGGATTCCGTGACGGCTGCAGATGTCCCGCACCATGGGCATGAAGCTCGCGTGCGGGGGGATCACACCGCCGGCGCCCAGCCCCGGCTCCATGATGAAGGCGGCAATGGTCCCTGCACCCTGAAAGGCGATCTCGTCCTCGATCGCGGACGCGCACAATTGCGCCAGTCGGGCCGGGTCGCTTTCGTCAAAGGGGTTTCGGTAGGTATAGGGAGACGGCATCTGAAAGCACCCGGGCAACAGCGGTTCGTAGGCGGTGCGGAAATTGGCGTTGCCGTTCACGCTTGCCCCGCCGAAATGGGTGCCGTGATACCCTTTCTTGAGGCTGAGGAATTTCACGCGCCCCGCCTCTCCGCGGATCTTGTGGTATTGCCGCGCCAGCCGCAGGGCTGTCTCCACACTGTCCGATCCACCCGAGGTGAAGAACGCCCGGCTCAGCCCGTCGGGCGCGAACCAGCGGGTCAGCTCGAAGGACAGCTCGATCGCCTTGTCATGGCTGGTGCCGCGAAAGGCCGAGTAATAGGGCAGCTCGGACAGCTGTGCAGCGATGGCCTGCTTGATCGGGTCGCACGAAAAGCCGAGGTTGACGTTCCACAGCCCGCCGACAGCGTCCACGGTTTCGTGGCCGTCGACATCCTTGATACGCACGCCCTGCGCCGAGACGATCACCTTTGGCGGATGGGCGATGCTCTCTCCGGGATGGGCCATGGGCTGCCAGAAATGGCGGGCGTTGTGTTCGGACAGGAAATTGGAATCCTTCATGGCGCACTCCTCCGGCGATCCCGATTACCCTGCCCGAGACTCCGCACAGTGGCAACCTATCTGAAAGGGTATTTCAAATATTGAAATGACTCTGCCACCGTGAAACGATATAGCGCCCCGTCATGAGGTCGAGATGCGCGCCGCCCCCGTTCTTGAACAGGGTGATCTCTGCCGCGTCGCGCCGGGCAAAGCGACCTGATGACAGATCGGCAAAGTCGGCCACCACGTCGGAGGGCGCAATGACACCCTCCTGCAACGGAATCTTCAGCTCTCCGATGTGGGCCAGCGTCGTGGCGCGCGCATCGACGAAGATGCGCGCCCGGCGCAGGGCTTGGTCATCGGCCTCGCGCATGTCGGGGCGAAAGGCGCCGATCAGGTCCACGTGCTGGCCCGGGCGCAGCCAGGCGCCATGCAGGACGGGCTCGGTTGCCATCGTGGCGCAGCAGATGATGTCGGCCCGCGCCACCGCCGCGGGCAGGTCATCCGCCACCCCAACGCCGGGATGCCTGTCGGCCAGAGCCCTCGCCCGCGCCGGGTTGCGGTTCCACAGGGTAAATCGCGCCTGCGGAAAGCCAGCGCCATAGGCCTCGATCAGCGAGGCCGCCACTGTGCCCGCCCCGATGATCAGGATCTCCCCGCTGTCGGGTCGCGCAAGCCGGAGCGCGGCGAGCAGGGAATCGCCTGCCGTTTTCCACTTGGTCACCAGATGGAAATCGAGCACCGCCTCGGGCCTGCCGGTGCTATCATCGAACAGCAGCATCGCACCATTCACGGCGGGCAGGCCCCTTGCCGCATTGCCGGGAAAGACGGTCGCGGCCTTCACGGCGAGTCCCATCCCGTCGATCCAGGCGGTGCGCGCAAGCAGCGTGTCACTGCCGCGATAGAGGAAGCCGTCACCCAACTCGGGCGTGGCGGTGGAATGGCCTGCCTCCAGCGCCCGGGTCAGCTCCAGCCAGTCGAGCAGCGGTTCGACCTGACCGGCCTCGATGAACGGCAGGCTCACAATCCCGCCTCGGCCTCGGGCAGCAGGCCGCGCGCCACGATTTCGCGGGCCCAGCCGACGGGACCCTTGAAGTGATGCACCTGCCAGCCGCGTCGCGCTGCGGCCTCGATGTTGTCGGCCCGGTCATCGGCGAACAAGAGCTGCTCGGGGGCGATGCCACAATCCGCCTCGACCATCGCATAGATCGCCGGGTCGGGCTTGATCACCCCCATGTGACCCGAGACATAGGCCCGGTCAAACGCATCCAGAAAGGCATAATGCCCCCGCGCAAGATCGAAGGAGCCGATGCCGAAATTCGTCAGCGCGAACACGGGCACCTCGCGCGCCTGCAATGCCTGCATGAGCCTCAGGGAATGGCCGATCACAGGGGTTGCAAGCTCTATCCAGCGGTCGTGCCACATCCGGATCGCGTCTTCCCATTCCGGATAGCGCTCTGCGGTGGCATAGACCGTCTCGCGGAACGGCCCGCCGCGGTCGATCTCGTCGTTCATGCCATGCAGGTCCACCGCCGCGAACATCCGGCGGCGCGCGTCGGCACCGATCACCGCGTCGTAGAACCGTTCCGGCTGCCACTCGATCAGGACATTGCCGATGTCGAAGATCACGGCCTCGGTCGGTGGGGGCATGGGCATCTCCTCGGGCTGTGCTTGAGAGTCTAGCCCGGTGAGGGCAGGGAGCGAAAGCAGCGTCTCAGGCTTGCCTTGCAAGGGCCCGGCGCAGGGCGGCCTCCAGCGCATCGGCAAAGCGCGCGCGCTCGGCCTTGCCAAAGGCGCGGCCACCACCCTGCCGAAAGGGATCGGCGGCCCGCAGGTCGGCCATCAGGTCGCGCATGGCCAGCCGCTCTCCGATATTCGCCGTGTTCAGGCGCTGTCCGTCATGGGTGAGCACCTCGGCACCCCCTTCCACGCAGCGGGCCGCAAGCGGGATATCTCCGGTCACCACGACATCGCCGGGGCCTGCGTTGTCGGCGATCCAGCGATCTGCGATATCGGGCCCTTCCGCGACATAGACCACCTCGACCAGAGGGTTGGGAGAGGGGCGCAGCCCGCCGTTGCACACCAGTTTCATGGGCACGCGGTGGCGTGTGGCCACCCGCTCGGCCTCTGACTTGACCGGGCAGGCATCGGCGTCGATGAACAGCGTCGCCATCAGCCCCACAGCGCCGTGGCATGGAAGATCACATGCTCTTCCATGAAGCTGGAGACGAAGAAATAGCTGTGATCGTATCCCTCCTGCATGCGGAACGCGCCCGGCTGTCGGCGGGCGGCCATCGCGGTCGCAAGGGTCTCGGGGCGCAGGTTTGCGAGGAACTGGTCGCTGGCGCCCTGGTCGATCAGCACCGGACCTTCAAAGCCGCGCTCTGCCATCATCAGCGATGCATCGTGCCGTGCCCAAGTGCTCTCGTCCAGGCCGAGATAGGCGGCGAGCTGCTTGCGACCCCAGTCCGCGCCGGTGGGGTTGCAGATCGGGGCAAAGGCAGAGACGGAGCGAAATCGCCCGGGCTGCGCCATCGCCAGTGTCAGGGCACCGTGGCCGCCCATGGAATGCCCCGTGATCGCCTGTGCTGCAGGATCCAGCGGAAAGGCCTCGAACAGACGCCCGGGCAGTTCCTCGGCGAGGTAGCTCCACATTCCGAAATGCGGCGCCCAGGGCGCCTCGGTCGCATCGACATAGAAGCCCGCACCCTGGCCCAGGTCATAGGCGGCATCGTCGGCAACACCATCGCCGCGCGGCGAGGTATCGGGAAAGACCAGCGCCAGGCCATGACGTGCGGCCCACCCCTGGGCCCCGGCTTTCACCATCGCGTTCTCATGGGTGCAGGTCAGACCCGAGAGATACCACAGAACCGGCACGGGGCC
This sequence comes from Paracoccaceae bacterium, assembly GCA_020832725.1. GTDB lineage: Bacteria > Pseudomonadota > Alphaproteobacteria > Rhodobacterales > Rhodobacteraceae > JAFIEC01. Next base: position 13,983 of record JAFIEC010000331.1, read on the forward strand.
CGCCCTGGCCTCTTCGGGCAGGAACAGGCCAAGCGTCATCTCGCAGCCGCCGCAGGCCGCCGAAGGGTGGCGCAGCACAAGTTGCCTGCCGCCAAAGGCGCGGTTTTCCGACACGATCTGCATGGCTGCCTCCGTTTACTGCCTGTGGGAGGGATAAAGGTGCCGGCCCTTGCGGGCAAGGGCGCGAGGCCTGTCTCAGCCGGAGGCGACCAGCGCGATCACTGCGGGGATGCTGAGCACGCTGAAGACGGTAGAGATCAGGATCGTGGCCGAGACCCGCATGGGGGCCACCCCGTAGTGTTGTGCAAGGATGTAGACATTGCCTGCCGTGGGCAAGGCCGCCGCCGCGATCATCACCCCTGCAGCATAGGGCTCCACGCGAAAGACGAACAGGGCGGCCACCGCAACGGCCAGCGGGTGAAGGATCAGCTTCGATGTGGACAGCCATGCCGCCACGGACAACCGCTCGGCGGATTTGGAGGCAAGCGAGGCCCCGATCGCGAAAAGCGCCCCCGGCGTGGCGGCAGCCCCCAGCAGCGCAAGAAACGCGTTCACCGGGTCGGGTACCGGCAATTCCAGCGCCGCCACGGCAAGGCCTGCGAGAATCGCCATGATCATCGGGTTGCGCACCAGCCCAAGGCCCACTGTGCCAAGGATGCGCGGCGACATCCGCCCATCCCGCGCCCCGGTGATCAGGATCACGATCAGGGCGCCGAAAACGATCAGGTCGACCATCAGCACCATCAGCACGGGGCCGACCGCCGCCTCGCCCAGCAGCAGCACCAGCATGGGGATACCCAGAAAGCCGACATTCCCGATCACGCCGCATTGCGCCTCGACCGCAGCCTCGGGAATGGACACGCGCCGCAACAGGGCAACACCGGTCACGATCAGGTAGACGATGGCTGTGGCCCACAAATAGGCCATCAGGAACCGGCTATCGAGCAGATCGCCAAGGCTCAGGTTGGCCGAGAAGCGAAAGAGCATCGCCGACAGGGCAAAGTAGAAGACGAATTTCGTCAGCGCGGCCGTCGCTTCCTCGGAGAAGAAGCCCGTGCGCGCTGCACCATAGCCCAGTGCGATCAGCCCGAAGAACGGGAGTGTCTGAAGAAGGACGGCGATCATGCGGGGCGGCTAGCATATCGGCGGCAAGGCTGCACCGCCAAACAGACGCCGTTATTGCGGTTTCGTATCTGCAAGGTTCTTGTGGGCCCGGGCCCCTGCGCGCTTTCCCGTCCCATTCCCTGGAATGCGCCCTTACGCGCCTCTGGCGCAGCATCGCACATCACGCGCCTCTGGCACAGTATCGCACATCACGCGCCTCTGGCGCAGTATCGCACATCACGCGCCTCTGGCGCGATAGACCCGCATGGCCGGGCCCCTGCCGCTCAGGCCATAAAGGTGGGGATGCCGTGCAAGATGCGCCGACCAGCCCCGCAGGCCGTGGGCCGCAGGCATGTGACCGGCACCTCGCAGGGCCCGGCCCAGAGCCGCGACCGAAATGCTGGCTCCCGTCTCGGGCAGCAGGGCGTGAATCGCCGCGTCGAGCGGAGCAAGGGCCGCCCGGCCCGCAGTGGCGTAGGAATGGGCGTCCGCCCCGGAAGGCGACCGCCTGGGGCTGTCGACAGTATAGAATTCCGAACAGGCGGCCCGGAACGATGCCGGCGCCCGCGCCTCTCCGATTCCGAGGACGGGAAAGCCATCCGCCCCCAGCCGATGCGCCAGCCTCGAGAAATCCTGTTCCGAGGACACGAGAACGAACCCCTCGACCGCGCCGCCATGGGCAAGGTCCACCGCGTCGATGGCCAGCGCGATATCGGCCGCCGCAGCACCCCGCTGTGCCGCGATGAAGACGGTCTGAAAACGCGGATCGGATGTCCAGCCGGGCTTTTGCACCTTGCCCGTATAGACCCGCCGCACGATCGGCCTGCCCAGCGCCTCGACACGCGACAGGACGGTGTCGGCATGCTCGTGGCCGATCGTCTCGCCGTCCACCAGCAGCGCAAGGCGCAGCACCGAACCGGAATTCGTCTCGCGCGGACTGGCCGCCTTCCATTGCTCGCCCATCCGGGACCTCCTCTGCCGGCGCAGCCGGACAATCACCGGCCATACAGGTATCGCCTGCGATCCGGGCCGAATGTGGGCGGAAGTCGGGAATTTGCGCGCAAGGCCTGTGTCGACGATAAGTCGGTGCCACGAGGCCGGTTGCGACGGTCAGCCCTTGTCGCTGCGGATACGGGCAAGGGTCTGGTTGCCCTCGCCGCGCCGCATCTCGAAGGCACCTGTCTTGGCCAGCAGGTCGGACAGCTTGGCGCAGCCATAGGTCCGGGCGTCGAAATCGGGGTTGTTGGCGATGAGATATTGCCCGATGGGCCCGAGGGGATACCACTCGCCCTCGTCCCCGATGGAGCGCATCGCGGCCTCGATCAGGGGTACTGCCTTGGCAGGAGGCAGCTTGCGCCCGCGACCGCCACGCGCCTCACGTGCTCCTGAGGCGGGTTCCTCTTCGCCATCCCCGATCAGGTTCTCGACGAAGATGAAGCGCTTGCAGGCCTTGCGGAAGGCTTCGGGCGTCTTTTCCTGCCCGATGCCGTAGACATCCAGCCCCTGCTCCCGGATGCGGGAGGCCAGCCGGGTGAAGTCGCTGTCGGAGGACACCAGCACGAAGCCGTCGAACCGGGCCGAATGGAGGATGTCCATCGCATCGATCACCAGCGCGATGTCGGAGGCGTTCTTGCCGACCGTGTTCATGGGCTGGTGATGGGGCACCAGTGCCAGTGATGCGAGCTTGTCGCTCCAGCCCTTGAGCTGGGTGCGGGAGAAATCCCCGTAGATGCGGCGCACGCTTGCCTCGCCCAGGCTGGCGATTTCCTCGAAAATGGCATCTGCCCATGCGGGTGAGGAATTGTCGGCGTCGATGAGGACAGCAAGAAGCGGAATGCCGGCGCGGGCCATGAAGAACCTTTCGGGTGGGGCCGCCCCTGTGGGGCCTGGCCCGGTCTAGAGGCTGCGGAACATCACATAGGCGTCCGCGAGGCCCTTGTCAGGGTGGCGGAAGGCACCGGGGAGGCACCCGACGATGCCGAAGCCATGCTGTTGCCACAGGGCGACGGCACGAACATTCGTCGAGACAACGAAGTTGAACTGCATCGCCGTATAGCCGGATGCACGGGCATGGGCCAGTGCGTGGGCGATCATCGCGCGGGCAACCCCACGCCCCTCGGCCCATTGCGCGGTGACAAAGCCTGCGGTGGCCACATGCGCGCCACCCCCGCCCTGGTTGCGGCCGAGGTAGAAGGTGCCTGCGACCTTTCCATCCAGCTCGGCCACAAAGACCTCGCGGCCGGGGCCTGCCCACCATGCCAGCGCCGCCTCGCGCGGGATGTCGGGATCAAGCCCGTAAGTCTCCCCCGCGCGAAAGACCGGCTCCAGCGCGGCCCATATCGCCTCGTCATCCCCCGGATGGGCGAGGCGGATGGTGATCTGCGGGGGGGACTCGCTCATCCGGCCTGTTTCCCGGGCGCGCTCAGTAGACCACGACCGAGCGGATGCTCTCGCCCGAATGCATCAGCTCGAAGCCCTTGTTGATCTCCTCCAGCTTCAGGCTGTGAGTGATCATGGGGTCGATCTCGATCTTGCCCTCCATGTACCAGTCCACGATCTTCGGCACATCGGTGCGCCCGCGCGCGCCGCCAAAGGCCGTGCCCTTCCAGACCCGGCCCGTGACCAGCTGAAAGGGACGAGTGGAAATTTCGGCACCGGCTGGGGCCACGCCGATGATGATCGACTGCCCCCAGCCGCGGTGCGTGCATTCGAGGGCCGCGCGCATCACCTTTACGTTGCCGGTGCAGTCGAAGGAATAATCCGCCCCCCCGATCTGGTCGAAGGGGGTTTTCGTCATGTTGACGAGATAGGGCACGAGGTCTTCGCCGATCTCGCCGGGATTGACGAAATGGGTCATGCCGAACCGCTCGCCCCAGGGCTTCTTGTCGTTGTTGATGTCCACCCCGATGATCATGTCGGCCCCGGCCAGCCTCAGGCCCTGGATCACGTTGAGCCCGATGCCGCCCAGGCCGAAGACGACCGCTTTTGCCCCCATCTCCACCTTGGCGGTGTTGATCACCGCCCCGATGCCGGTGGTCACACCGCAGCCGATGTAGCAGACCTTGTCGAAGGGTGCGTCGGGGCGGATCTTCGCCACGGCGATCTCGGGCAGGACGGTGAAGTTGGAGAAGGTCGAGCAGCCCATGTAATGCAGGATCGGATCTCCATCGAGAGTGGAGAAACGCGAGGTGCCATCGGGCATCACGCCCTGACCCTGGGTGCCGCGGATCGAGGTGCAGAGGTTGGTTTTCTGACTGAGGCAGGACGGGCATTGCCGGCATTCCGGCGTGTAGAGCGGAATGACATGATCGCCGGGCTTCACGCTGGTCACGCCTTCGCCCACCTCGACGACGATACCCGCGCCCTCATGACCGAGGATCGAAGGGAACAGGCCCTCGGGATCGGCGCCCGACAGGGTGAAGTCGTCTGTGTGGCACAGGCCGGTGGCCTTGATTTCCACCAGTACTTCTCCGGCGCGTGGTCCCTCGAGGTTGACCTCCATGATTTCCAGCGGTTTTCCAGCCTGAACGGCGACGGCGGCACGAGTGCGCATCGGGGCTCCTCCTCTATTTGGGGCAGGGTGGCGCAAACCGCAGGTGCACGCAAGCGCTCCCAGACCTTCCCGGCGCGCGGAAACGTGCTCTCCGCCGCATGCGAATCTTGTTGCGAGTGATTTGCATGTGCATTAACTGGACGGGGTGAGGCTCCCGCGATCGCCGCGCGCCCGCTTTGCTGCCATGGCGGGGAGGGTGCCCCAGCCCTCTGCAAGGTCACACCAGATGATGCAGCCCAGCACACCCGATCATCCCCTGCACGAGCCGCAGTTCGCCCTGCATGTGGAGGATCTCACGGTCAGCTACCGCGCCGATCCGGTGCTGTGGGATATCGACATCGACATCCCCCCGGGCGTGCTTGCTGCGATTGTCGGACCTAATGGGGCGGGAAAGTCCCCCCTGATCAAGGCGGCCCTCGGGCTGTTGCCCCCGGTCGCCGGGCATGTCCGCTTTTTCGGGCGGCGCTATCGCGACATGCGCCGCCGCATCGGTTATGTGCCCCAGCGCCAGAGCGTGGACTGGGATTTCCCCGCAACCGCACTCGATGTGGTCACGATGGGCCTATATGGCCGCCTTGGCTGGTTTCGCCGTCCCGGCCGGGCCGAACGCGACGCGGCGCTGGCGGCTCTGTCCCGCGTCGGCATGCAGGATTACGCGATTCGCCAGATTGCCGATCTGTCGGGCGGCCAGCAGCAACGGGTCTTCATTGCCCGGGCCCTGGTGCAGGAGGCCGACATCTATTTCCTCGACGAACCCATGGCCGGTGTCGATGCCGTGACCGAGGCGGCGATCGTGGCTCTGCTCGAGGATCTGCGCGATCAGGGCCGGACGGTGGTGGTCGTGCATCACGACCTGACCACGGTGCGCCGCTATTTCGACTGGCTGGTGATCATCAATCGCCGCGTGGTGGCGCAGGGACCGGTCGCCGACGTCTATACGGCCGCAAACCTGCGGCGGGCCTATGGCGGCCAGATCGCCCTGATCGAGGCCGGAGAGATCGTGCCATGACATGGGCGACCGGACTGCTTGGCAGCCACGCGGTGCAGAACGTCGCCATCGGCGCGATGATGCTCGGGGCCTGTGCGGGGGCGCTGGGCTGCTTTGCGCTGCTGCGCCGCCAGAGCCTTCTGGGCGATGCGGTCTCGCATGCAGCACTTCCCGGCATCTGCCTCGGCTTTCTGGTGGCCGGAGGGCGCGAGCTGCCCGCCCTTCTGGCCGGGGCCCTGCTGGCAGGCGGGCTGGGCGCGCTTTCGGTACAGCTCATCCTGCGGCGCACACGGCTCAAGACGGATGCGGCGTTGGGCATCGTCCTGAGTGTCTTCTTTGCGGTGGGCGTGGTCCTGCTGACCCATATCCAGGGCAGGGGCGGCGCGGCGCAGGCCGGGTTGTCGAGCTTTCTGTTCGGGCAGGCCGCTGCAATCCTGCGGGGCGATCTGGTGGTGATCGGGGGCCTTTCGGTCGCAGCGTTGGCGGTAGTGGCGCTGCTGTGGAAGGAATTCAAGCTGCTGTCCTTCGATCCCGATTTTGCCCGCGCCCAGGGCCTGCCCGTGGCCCGGCTCGAGGTGCTGCTGACTTTGGTCATCGCGGTCGCGATCGTCGTGGGGCTGCAGCTTGTGGGGGTGGTGCTGATGGTGGCGCTGCTGGTGGCGCCTGCGGCGGCGGCCCGGCAATGGGCGCGGGGGCTTGGGTCCATGGTGTTGCTGGCGGCGCTGTTCGGGGCGACCTCTGGCCTGGCCGGGGCTCTGGCGAGCGCCGGAATGCGCGGCCTGTCCACGGGGCCGGTCGTGGTGCTGTTTGCGACCGCGATCGTGGCGGTGTCGCTCTTGCTCGCGCCGCGGCGGGGCCTGCTGTGGGATGCGCTGCGCCGCGCCTCGGCCCGGCGCCGCCTTGCCGGGACCGATGTCCTGGTGACGTTGCACGGGGTGGGGCAGGCCCATGACGACCCGGCCTATCCGGTCGAGGGGGGCATGGTCGACGCAGCACACGGGCTTGCCAGCGCCCGCACCCTGGCCCGGCTCAGGTCCGAGGGCATGGTCCGTGCCGTCACCCGCCCTCCCGAGACGCGCGCCCATTGGGAACTCACACCCCTTGGCCGCGCCCGGGCCGAGGCGGCGCTGCGCGGCAATTCGGGCGAGGAGACGGCATGAGCGCCCTTTTTGCATCCATCCCCGCGATGATCCTGCTGACGGGGCTGCTGGTGGCGGCCTCGGGCGCGCTGCTGGGCACATTTCTGGTCCTGCGCGGGGCCGCGATGCAGACCGACGCGATTTCCCATGCGATCGTGCTGGGGATTGTGCTGGTCTGGATGATGACGGGCGCACGTTCCGGTCCGGTTGTGGTTGCCGGCGCGGCGCTGGCGGGGCTTGCGACGGTGCTCTTGTCCGAGGCGCTCGCCCGCAGCGGGCGGGTGCGGATGGATGCGGCGATCGGGCTGGTCTTTCCGGCGCTGTTCGCGCTGGGGGTGCTGCTGATCAATCTCAATGCCCGCAACATCCACCTCGATGTGCATACCGTTCTGCTGGGAGAGATCGGTTTCGTCTGGCTTCATACTCATCATGTCGCGGGGATTCGGGTGCCGGTGGCCGTGCTCAGCCTTGGGGTGGTGCTGGCACTGAACGCAGGCTTTGTCGCGCTGTTCTGGAAGGAACTGAAGCTGGCCACCTTCGACCCGGCCCTTGCCGCAGCCATGGGCTTTGCGCCTGCACTCCTCTTCAACGGACTTCTGGCGCTGACCTCGGCCACGGCGGTGGCGGCCTTCGATGCCGTGGGGGCGGTGATGTTCATCGCCTTCGTGATCGTGCCCCCGGCGACGGCGCTCCTGCTGACGGACCGGCTTGCACCGCTGCTGGCGTGGGCGCTGGCGATCGGGGCGGCCTCGGTCGGGCTGGGCTATGTCCTGGCGCAGTACTGGGATGTCTCGATTGCCGGGATGATGGCCAGCGCCGCCGGTGCATTCTTTGCCCTGGCCCTGGTGCTCGCGCCGGGGCGGGGTATTGTCGCACAGGAGTTGCGCAGACACGCCCAGCGCGTGGATGCCGATTGCAGGGCGCTCGTCGCCCATCTGCACAGCCACCGCGAGGGGCCGGAACGGGCCGAGGAAAGCACGGCCCGCGCCCTGGAGGAACATCTGCGCTGGAGTGCGCAACGCGCCCGGCGTGCCATACTCGAAGGCCACGACAGGGGCCTGCTGCGCCGGGAGGGGCGGCTTCTGGCGCTGACCGAGGCGGGCCTTGCGACGGCCCGGCAGATGATGGCCGCCGGGCGTCCGCACATGCCCGGGCAAGACCCGGAGACAGACACGGTGCCCCTGAAACGCTAGGGTGCCGGATCCGCCCTCTGCAAGGGGCCGGCCTCGTGCGGCCAGGGTGGTTGCGTCGGCAGATGCAGACGCAGCACGTCGCCCAGCTGCAGGCATCCCTCGCGTTCCACCCAGGCGGTCACGCCGCGCCGCCGCACCGCTGCCTTGCGAAAGAGAGCGCCCTTTCCGGGGTGACGTCTCTCGATCTCGCGGGCGGGCAAGGCGCAGGGATGGTTCTCCATGTCCACCACAAGGGTGGCTCCCGCTCCCTCGACCTGCAGCCGCGCGGACGGGGGCAGCAGGGTGAAATCGGGCAGGCCCTCCACCATCATGGTGGCCCCCAGCCAGGCCGCATCAAGCGCGGGCAGGCCCATTTCCGCCGCGATGGCGTCCAGCTCCTCGCGGCTGACGATCGAAAGCTCCCGGGTGTTGCGGATCGGGGTGCCGCGGGCGTATTGCGCCGCGACCCTGCCGTCGGCCTTGCGGGTCGCCCCGAAATGACTGTCACCGGGAATGCCGCCGAAGCGCGCGTCGAGGCTTTGGAGCGGGACAGAGGTGAGCGATACCCCCCTGTCGGCCACCTGTCCAAGCCAGACGATCCGGGCAGTCCAGCCTGTCGGTGCAAGGGGTGGCGGCATGTGGCGCTCTTGCAGGTTTGCCGGCCCGTGCGGGGCACGCTACCCGAAAAGGATCGGCCCGGCGCTGGGCCGGGCCGCGTGGCGATCAGGAAGTCGGCTCGGGCAGTGGGCTGTCGTCGCCGGAGGATGAGGGCCTTGGCCGCGGCGTCTTGGGAATGGCGATGACGCTGGGCGCACTCCCTCGCGATGGCGGCTCGTCACGGTCTTCGCCGCGGTTGAGCGGCTCGCCCGCGATCACGCGGCGGATCTCGTCCCCGGTCAGGGTCTCGTATTCCAGCAGACCCTGGGCCAGCCGCTCGAGATCGTCGCGCTTCTCGGTCAGGATCCGCTTTGCCGTCTCGTAGCCTTCGTCAACGATCTTGCGCACTTCCATGTCGATCGTCTTCTGGGTTTCCGGCGAGACGTTCGACGGGCCGCTGTAGGCGCCAAGATAGCTTTGCTGCTCGTTGGCATAGTCGATATGGCCCAGCTCGTCGGAGAAGCCGAACTGCGTGACCATGGCCCGCGCGATGCGGGTGACCTGCTGGATGTCGGACGCGGCACCCGAGGTGACGTTCTCCTTGCCGAAGACAAGCTCCTCGGCCACCTTGCCGCCCATCGCCATGGCGATCTTCGAGGTATACTTGGTATAGGTCACGCTCAGCTGGTCCCGTTCCGGCAGCGACATCACCAGTCCGAGGGCCCGCCCGCGCGGGATGATCGTGGCCTTGTGGATCGGGTCGTGCTGCGGAACGTTCAGGCCGACTATCCCATGGCCCGCCTCGTGGAAGGCGGTCAGCTTCTTCTCTTCCTCGTTCATGACCATCGAGCGGCGCTCGGCGCCCATCATGACCTTGTCCTTGGCGTTCTCGAAATCCTCCATGGTGACGAAACGCCGACCTGCCCGTGCCGCCATCAGGGCACTTTCGTTCACGAGATTGGCGAGATCGGCACCGGAAAAGCCGGGCGAGCCACGGGCGATGATGCGCAGGTCCACATCGGGGCCGAGGGGCACCTTGCGGGCATGAACGCCGAGGATGCGCTCGCGCCCCTTGATGTCGGGATTGGGTACCTGCACCTGCCGGTCAAAGCGACCGGGTCGCAGCAGCGCGGGGTCAAGCACATCGGGCCGGTTCGTGGCGGCGACGATGATGACGCCCTCATTGGCCTCGAAGCCGTCCATTTCCACCAGCAGCTGGTTCAGTGTCTGCTCGCGCTCGTCGTTGCCGCCGCCATAGCCCACGCCGCGCGAACGGCCCACCGCGTCGATCTCGTCGATGAAGACGATGCAGGGCGCATTCTTCTTGGCCTGCTCGAACATGTCGCGCACGCGGCTGGCACCGACACCCACGAACATCTCCACGAAAT
>JAFIEC010000333.1 GCA_020832725.1 Paracoccaceae bacterium
CCCCGGGGGGGGGGGGGCCCGGCCCGGGTGGCCGGGGCGAAGGGTGCTGCATCACTCGGGCCGGAACGCGTTGGCCCGGGTGTACTCGTCGGAATAGGGTGTCATCGAAAGCCCCTGACGGGCACCCCAGCATACGACCTGGTTGTGCGTCGGGACGATCGGAACATCGGCCATCGCGACGACGATCGACTCCTCGAGCAGCCGGGCATGTTCGGTCGGATCGACCGTCGTGAGCGCGGCCCGGAACAGGCGATTGAACTCCTCGCTCTCCCAGTCACCGTAGTTGTTGATGGAACCCGACGCGAGAACCGGATTCATGATCGAACTCGCCTCGCCCGATGTCGCGCCGAAACCGACCATCATGAAGGTGAAATCGCGACTGCGGGCACGGTCGAAGAACCCGGCCACGGGTGCGGTGACCACCTCGACCTCGATGCCGATCCGCGCCAGCATCTGCGCGACGGCCTGGGCCTGCTGGGCGTCGTTGACGTAACGGTCGTTGGTTGCGTGGATCGTCATCCGGAACCCGTCGCCGTATCCGGCTTCGTCCATCAGTCGCCGTGCCGTGACAAGGTCGGCCTCGGGGATCTCGACCTTCGGCGTCCAGCCGCCGAAACCTTCGGGCACGAACTGGTTGGTGGGAATGGCGAGGCCGTTCATCACCGAGTTGACGATGATGTCGCGATCGATCGCGATGTTGATGGCCTGCCGCACCCGCAGATCGCGCAGCGGGTTGGGGATGGCGCTGCCATCCTTGGCGGTGATGTGATCGGCGAATTCGCGGGTCACGTCCATCGCCCAGTGAATCAGCCGGTTCGAGGGTGCGCAGCCGACATTCACGTTCGGATTCGCCTCGAGCCCGCTGACATCGATGGTCGGCACTTCGCGGATCACGTCCACATCACCCGCCAGCAGGGCCGCGACGCGGGTTGGACCGCTCTCGATGAAGCGCATCACCACGCGTTCCCAGACCGGCGCATCACCCCAGTAGTCGGGGTTGGCCACAAAGATCGCCCGGTCGCCGGCAATGTAGCGATCGAACTTGTAGGGACCGGTACCGAAGGCGAGCGAGCCGTCGTTGAAGCCGCTCGGTGCCGCGCCCTCGCCGATCTCGCGCGAGACGATGGGAAGGTTCGACAGCATCCGCGGCAGGAGCGGGAAAGGCCCCTTGGTATGGACGCGCAGAGTGAGATCGTCCACGACCTCTGTCTTTTCCACGTCGACATTTGCCAGAGCGCGGCTGTAGGTGGACGGGGCCCCCGGCACGTCGAGGGCACGGCGCATGCTGAAGGCCACATCTTCGGCCCCGAACGGCGCACCGTTGTGAAAGCTCACGCCCGGACGCAGCCGGATTTCCCAGATCTCCGGGTTGTCCGTAGGCTCCCATGACAGGGCAAGCCCGGGGAACGGGTTCATGAGTTCGTCCATGAAGATCAGCGTGTCATAGACGTGGATCGTGATCTCGTGGTTCGAGCCGATCTGCTGGAACAGCGGGTCCATGGATGTCGGAGCCGTCGGCAACCCGATGGTCAGCGTTTGCGCGGAGGCCATTCCGGCCCCCAGTCCAGCGCCCAGCGCGATCGCTCCGAGCAGGCGTGTGGTCGTCTTCATCCTTTTGCTCCCTGTTGTTGCCCCCGTGTTCCCGAGGGCTGGTTTCCGGGTTCAGCGCTCCGTGGAGAGGCCCGAGAAGGCGCGCTGCACGACGTCCTGCCCCCGTTCCCAGATCTTCGCCTTCCAGGCGCTTTCCTCCGGGTAGAATGCATCGCGCAGATCTGTCTTGATCTGCCGGCCGAGAGGCGAGTCGAGGTCGCCGTATCGGTGCAGCCAGGTGTCCGCCACGACAGCGCGGCGCACCTTGTCGCGTTCGCGCGTGCCGTATTCGAGGCCCACGGCCACAAAGCTCAGGTCCTGCAGATTCGGGCGAAAGCCGTTGAGGATGCTGCCGGGAGATCCCGCATAGGCGGTCGGGCCGACGGTGGTGCAATGGACCTCGTCACCCCAGAGTTCGTGCGGGCGATCGTATCCGTGGCTCCCGGGTTTGCGGGGAGTCATCAACTCGCCATAGCCATAGGGGCCGAGGCCGGTATGGACGTCGATCATGACCGCCTCCCGGGCATTCCCAAGCCATCCTTCGCAAAGGGCGTGGAGGGTCCGGTTGGACCAGGCAGGCGCGGTGCCGCCGTAATGCACGCTGTCGGGGTGGCGGTACTGGCCCTTGCCGATGGCCTGGCGGACGGCAACTTCGCCGTGCTGGGCTGCAAACTTTGCCTGGGCCTCGGCGCAGGCGGCGATCTCGTCCTCCTCCCAGCGCCTGGGAACGACATGTGGCTCAAGCAGCTCGAACAGGTCGTTCTCGGGGTAATTCCCCCCCTGATGATCAACGAAATTGCGGTTGAGGTCGATGTTGTCCTCGTTCACGCGGCGCATCCAGGCAAAGCCGAACGGGTTGATCGCATGCACCAGCATGAGTGCCTGATCCTCGCCGCGACCGCTTGCTTCGGGCGTGCGCAGGAAGCCCACCTGCAGACCCGAGCCGCAGTAACCCTCGGCGCCATGGGTCCCGGAGACAATGACGACGACATTGGCGGCATCGCGGGGCCCGATCCATGCAAGATCGGTGGCGAGACCCTCTCCGTGAGGACCTTTGAGGGGGTGTCGGCAGGTTTGCACCGGTACACCGGCTGACAGGCAGGCTTCCAGAAAGTTGGCCCGGGCATCGCTGTAGGTCGCCGAGAAGAAGCTGTCCATTTCCACCCATCCCCCAAAGTGGTCCCGCATGTCTTTCGTGGCGACCTCGCCGACATGGCTCGCCACGACACGCTGAGGTAAAGCATAACGTAAGTAACGTCATTTTGCACGACATCATCATGTTGGTTTATGCGTGTAGCCAGCCAACATCCGATTTTCGCCCGTTTTTCAGGCGCTGAGCCCGGGCGACGCCCGGAATCAGGAAGGCGGCCGTGCCGTGACCCGCCGCGCGGGCGGCAGACAGGAGCGGAAAACCTCGGCGATTCCGTGCGCGGGCTCGGGCGATCAACGATGCCGGGGAGACAGGCGCGCGGACCACCGATTCTGCGCCGCGCGTCGCGTCGCTTTGCCCGAAGAGGGGCGGGGCCGCCCGGCACCGGCCCGCGCAGGCCAGAGCCGATCACCCGAGAGGCAAACGTTCAGGCAGTCGCGTCGGCATGAGGGCTTGTGTGTTCGTGGCGAAGCCTGCCCCGGGCACGGGCCCTTCGGATGCGCAGCCGCCTGGTGTGCGGATGCCTGGCCGTGGAATCATTCCGAAGGGGGCTGCACATTCTTGTCCGGCGCGGGCGCGTGCCTCCCTGTCCGCTGGCCAGCAACCTCGTTCAGCAGGGTGATCTCTCTGATGTGAAAGGCCTCGTCGCTCTCGCCCTCCTGCGGGCCACGGTCCAGGGCTCGGGCGAGGACGAAGAAGCCCTTGCCCGGCAGACCGTCTCCTGCGCGGCTGACGGCGCGCGCAGCGATGAAGGGCCGGCCGGCGGCCGCATCTTCCCGCATCGTCGTTTCCAGTGCCCGCGTGACCTTGGCGACAGACCCGGGCATCCACAGCCCGACGGCGCGCGCCAGAGCCCCGTATGTGATTGTGGTCTGGTCCCCGACGAGGGCTTCGAGATGTGTGCGAACGCGGTCGGAAAGGTCTTGTTCCTGACCGGCTGCGGATTCGATCAGCCGAGGCGGCGGGATTTCGCGTGCAGCGCCGGTGGCGTCGATTTCGGCGGCCCATGCCAGCCCGCCACGTCGCAGCACGATCCTGGTCTTGCCGGCATCCGCACCTTCGCCGGTTTCCGTGACGCCCACGACATCGCCGTTGCGTAACCCCTCGCGCAAGGTCTCTGGTGTGAGGCCCAGACGGGGCGCGAGGAATTCGGGGTCCACCGAGATGTGCCCATCCTCCCATCCGATCACACCCGCCGGTATCGGTCGGTGCAGGGTCGGTGTCGAACCGCCGTCCCGCCCATAGAACGGATTGCTCCCCGCCGCATGGTCGGTGATGTCGATGATCTCGCGGATCTGCGGAAGGGCGGCGCGCAGCATCCGTTCGACGCCCTGCCGCAGCGTGGCCGAGGAGGCCGCGCAGCCCTGACAGCCCCCCGACATCCGAAGATAGACGTTGCCGTCCTCGACCCTGTCGGCCGAAATATTGCCGCCATGAGCCGCGACCGAAGGATTGACCTGCCGGTCCAGCAATTCCTCGACTGCCTCGAGGAGCGTGGCGTCGGGGTCGTCGCTCTCGACGGTGTCATCGGATCCGAGTGGCGCGTCCGTCTCGGCGAGCACCTGTCGGATCGCCGCGGCGATGGCGGACTTGAGTGTCGCCCAGTCTGCGGCAGCGGTCTTCCTGACCCAGATTGTCGGGCCGCTCACCTCTGCGCGGGTGACGCCTGGCAGCGTGAAGAGAGCTCGCGCCAAGGGTGCCTCGCAGGGTGCCTCGTAGCGGGCCGATCGACCTGGCTGCACGGCCTCGTCCAGGATGAAGCCCATGACGTTCTCGTCGCCGGCTGACGCCTGCACCCGGATGCGGCGGCGCGTTGCACTGTCAGACATCTTCCAGCCGTGTCCCTGTCATCGCGTGAAGCGCCTTGAACGTGTAGATCCCGGTGTCATGGCCGTCGCTGAAGGCAAGGCCCAGCGCATAGTTTCCGACGCTCCAGACCCGTGTCAGGCGGATGTCGAGCGGCACCTTGTCCGGGTCGAGCAGCCGGGCACCCGTCACCTCGTCGCGGCATTGTGCGCAACGGCAGGCGATGCGCAGGTCGCGGTCGCCAAGGCGCTGTTCGGCACCGTCGGCCCAGCGCAGGATCAGGCCGCCCGCGTCATGGTCGAGTGCGGCAAGACGATCCGTGGGCCCATCCGCCATGGCTGGTGCAGGGGCCGGCTTGCCCGAGCCGTCAGCGACCGACCAGGCGAACGGGGTGGTGAGCCCCGCCTCGGCACCCGCGCTCCCTGCAAGAGCAGCCGCGATGCTGCGATAGGCTTCTGCGGCGGGGCTTTCGGGGGCTGCCCGGACCAGCGGCCGACCATCGTCACCGCAATCCACGACATTCGGGTCGAGGGGCACCCGGCCAAGGAAGGCGATGCCCAGCTCCCGGGCGATGGCCTCGCCGCCGCCCTGGTGGAAGATGTGGGTGACGGTTCCGCAGGAGGGGCAGGTGAAGCCGCTCATGTTCTCGACCACGCCAAGGATAGGCACGTTGACCTGTTCCATCATGCGCAGGCCGCGCCGCGCGATCTTCAGGCTTACATCCTGCGGCGTGCTGACCACCACGGCACCAGCCAGCGGAAAGGCCTGCGCAAGGGTCAGCTGGATGTCGCCGGTCCCTGGCGGCAGGTCGAGCAGAAGCACGTCCAGCGTGCCCCATTCGACCTGTCGGACGAACATCTGGAGGTATTTCGTCACCATGGGCCCGCGCAGGATGGCCGGGCTGTCGTCGTCGGTGAGCATGGCCATCGAAATGACTTTCACGCCATGCGCCTTGGCCGGAAGAACCTTTCCATCGGGCGACATGGCGGGCTTGTCAGGGGTGATGCCCAGCATCCGGGGGATGGAGGGGCCGTAGATATCGGCATCGACCACGCCAACCGACAGGCCCGCATCGGCCATGGCAACGGCGATATTTGCGGTGACGGTGGATTTGCCCACGCCGCCCTTGCCGCTGCTGATGGCGATCATACGGGGACTTGCAGAGCTGTCAGGATGCGCCATTTCGTTCTCCCTTGCTCGGAGCGCCCAGGGCCGGAGTGAAGCTTGCGCAGAGTTTTGCGATATCCTCCGGCATCAGTTCCGCCGCCATGCAGGCGCAATAGGCCGTGTCCCCGGACGTTCCGAAATGACCGCAGTCCTGACAGCTTCCAAAGGACGGAACGTTGCGCTGCATGGCCACTGCCGATGCAAGCCGGGACAATGTCGTCAGAAAGCGCTCGCGCTCTGCGGTACCAAGATCATTGATCACGCCGATCAGATCGCGCAGCGGGTCCTGTCCGAGCATCGCCTGCCCCCGCGCCGTCAGGTCGAAGCACATGCTTCGCCTGTCACGCCTTGAGCGGGTCCGTGTCACGAGCCCCCGGCTCTCCAGCGACTTGATGATCTGGGACGCTGTTCCCCTGGTCGTCGCATGAAAGCTGGCGAAGGCGGACGGCGTGCGTGTGCTGCTGTTGGAGCGGGCGAAGAAGCGCAGACAGGTCCATTGCGCTGCGGTCAGTTCCGATCCTGCGTCCCCGCTCCCCGACATGCGCCCGACATGGACGAGCAGTTCCGCGATCCGGTCCGGTGTCTGCGGCTGATTCAACATGCACAACCAGTAGCGATTCGAAACCATTTTGGCAATCGCCGAACGGACGAGCAGTGTCGATTCGACATTGCTTCAGTGATCATGCGGAACCGACCGGCGCCGCATTCCCCGGAATGTCGCGGGCACAGACGCCGTGCGTGTATCCTGCCCGCCGCCGGGGAGCGCGGATCCATCCGATGGGGCGGGGCCATGAAGCCCTGGGGCAGAGAGGGCGCTTGACCGGGCTGATCTGTGCCGTAATGCTGCGCGCGCAATCGAGGGGGGCGATTACCTTGCCGGGTGACATCAGGAATGCATGCGGGTTTGCGACGCCTGCCGAAAGGGTCGGGCGCGCTCTGCTCCCGGGCGCGCTGCCGTCGATCGCGATCGACAGATCCGTCCGCACCCGTGCGGGTACCGGGATGAAGGAGCGCAACATCCCCTCTTTCTATCCCCGACGTGACGCAGGTTCGCTCCGCGTCCTCCGCAAGGTCGCGGGCGCCCTTATTGCCGAGCACCCCTGACGTGACCGAGTCCGAAGCCTTTCGCGCCGGCGCGCGCAACCTTCTGGTGGGCTGCGCAAGACTGGCACCCGGACAGCGTCTTCTGATCGCGACCGAAGACACCGACCCGGCCTTCTACGAGCCCGAGCTGGGCCCTGCCATCGCTGCGGAAGCCGAGGCGCTGGGCCTGTCGGTCACGATGATTGAGCTGCCTTTCAGCCCGATCACGGCCGAGGTTCCCAGCAACCTGGCGGCGCAGATGGCGGCAGCCGAGGCAACGCTTTTCCTTGCGCGTCTGGGAGATCAGATGCGCTTCAGCCAGGCTCTTGCCGCACATAATCCGGTCGTCTGCTATGCGCTTGACCGGGAGATGCTGGCCTCGGACTTTGGACGTGCCGACCACGCCGGGCTCGTGGCCTTGAAATCCTGCATCGATACCGCTTTTGCCCGTGCGCGGAATATCCGCGTCACCTGCCCGCTCGGAACCGATTTCGCAGGTCCCGGCGCGCGCTTTCCCGACACCATGGGCGACGTGAGCATACGCCGCTTTCCCATGTCGGTCTTCACGCCCGTTCCTGCAGGCGGCTTTGCCGGGCATGTGGTGCAAGAGGGGTTCCTCGTCGGCACCGGGGCAAGCTATTACGTTCCCTATGCCATCGCACTCGACGGGCCGATCAGGCTGCATTTCAGGGACACGCAGCTCCTGCACATCGAGGGTGCTCCGGGCGATGTCGCCGCAGCCCAGGCCCATTACCGCCATGTGGCGCAGGTCACAGGCGCGGCGCGGGACCATTTCCATTCCTGGCATGCGGGGATGCATCCGGGATGCGACTGGAAAGTTCCGGCGGCGACCGGTTTCGAACGCTGGTCGGGAGGGGCCTTCGGCAACCCGCGCGTGCTGCATTTCCATACCTGCGGAACCGTGGCACCGGGGGAGATATCGCTCAACATGCTCGATGCCACCGTGACGCTTGATGATGTGGCGGTGTGGGACGCGGGCGTCCTTCACCCGGAGCGCATTGCGGGAGGCCCCGACATACTGGAGCGCTTCCCCGATCTCGCGGCCCTTTTCAAGGCCCCGGCGCAGGGTGTCGGCGCAGGCAGCAACGGCCGCCTTGTCGGGCGTATCGAAGAACAGACCCCCTGAAGCCGCATCAGCCCTCGACACCAACCGATGCCAGCCAGCCGGCGACAGCGGGACGGAAATGCGCCATTTCTGCCTTGACGGCCGGTTCGGAAAGCAGGCGTGCCTCATGGGCCCGCAGCGCAGGCGGTACGACCATTCCGGGCCCGAGCACCGCAGAAAGTGCCCTGATCCACGCCAGCGTCGGCGCGAAGGCCAGATCGCCGAGGCCAAAGGGCATCCCGGCGTTTTCGGACAGGATCCGAGAGGCCTGATCCAGCCGTTCCGAGAGTACATGGGCCAGCGTGGCAATCGCGGCAGGGTCGCGCGCGGCGGGACGAACAAAGGGGTAAAGCGCACGGAGTGCCGGCTCGAGCCGAGTGTCGTGAAAGCGGGCCCTTGCGCGCATCCGGGCCCGGTCCGCAGGACCGGACGGCAGGAGCGGCGGCTCGGGAAAGGCGTCCTCGAGATACTCGCAGATCGCTTCGCTGTCCGCGATCAGAAGCCCATCATGCTCGAGGGCGGGCAGGTTCCCCGCAGGCACGAGCCGTCGATATCGCTCCGAGCGATAGCCACCCGGCGGCGGGAGTTCCTCCCAGTCGAGTTGCTTGAACCGAAGGGCTATACGCACCTTCGCGCAATAGCCCGAATGCGGGATCGCATAGAGCCGGATCACGGCCTCGACGACGCCAGAGCGTTGCGAAAGCGCGTCCGCGCCTCTGCGCTGTGGATGAAATCGTAGCGCCGCGGATAGGCCTCGCCCGGCACGACGCGCAGCGTGGCCATGGTGGGCCCGGGCCGTTCGATCCACGCCGGCAGGTCCGAGCGCAACGCGTCGAGATCAGAGAAGGTTTCCGCCGAGGCATATCCCGCCGCAAGGGCCATGGCCGCGAAATCGACAGGCCCGTCTCCCGGCAGGGGATGGGCACCGTTGACCTCGTAGGTGCCATTGGCAAAGACGAAGTGATGCAGGTTCGAAACCCTGGCTCCGGCCACCGTAACAAGCGCGCCAAGGTTCATCAGCAGACTGCCATCACCGTCGAAAACCAGGACCCTGCGATCCGGACAGGCAAGGGCGAGCCCAAGACCATGTGACACGGCCTGTCCCATGGCGCCGGTCGCGACATAGGTCAAATCATGATCGCTCAGCGCAAGCCAGTCGAAACAGGCCTGGTATACGGCAACGACGATGTCGCCGTCGCGCACATGTTCGCGAAGGGCAAGCAGGGCGTGGTCGCGTCTCATCATGTCTCTCCTGGCGCGCGCGGGGCGCGGCCCACAAGAAGGCACACGGGGCGCGATTGCGCATAGGCAGCCTGGAGCGCCGGAGTGATGCGTTCCACGTCCTCGGGGCCTTCTATCAGATCGTGAACGATGCTCATCGCCTCAAGCACCGGCTGCACGATCCGCACGCCATAAGAGGCGGAGCGTTCCGGAAGCAGCTCGGGCTCCTTTCCCTGAAGGCCGACCAGCATGCAAATCGGCAGGCCGTAATCCACGCCGATGGCGCGAAGCGCGTTCAGGGAATCCATCAGTCCCGTCTGCTGCATCATCAGCAATGCCCTGCGCCCGGTATAGGACATCGCCCCACAGATGGAGATGCCCTCGTCCTCCTTGCATATGCGCGTCAGACGAAACCGCTCGTCGCTGGAGATCGGCCACAACAGCCCGTCGCTCGTGACGATGTCGGGCAGAGCGACGATTTCGGAGATATTCGCGGCCGCGATCGCGTCGAGGATCGCACCACCATCCGGATGAGGAAAGCCCATGCTCATGCGCGCGCCGCAGCGAGAGCGTCGTCGACGGCCTTGAGCAGGGCCGCAAGCTCGTCCATGGGCCCGATGGTCACCCGGAGCCAGTCATCATAGGCCGGGGCGGCAAAGCGGCGCACGGCGATCCCGTCCTCACGCAGGGCCCGCGCACATGCGGCAGCGCGACCCGGGATGCCCGGGAAACCTGCCAGAACGAAATTGCCCTGGCTGGGCACGACAGTGAGCCCACGCGTCTCCAGCTCGCCGGACAGCCAGGAGCGCAGCCGCCGTGTTTCGGCCACGACCCGTTCCACATGCCCGGGATCGGCCAGCGAGGCGAGCGCGGCTGCAACCGACGGATTTGCGACCGGGAAGGTCAGCCCGATCCTGCGCACGGCGTCGCAGATTGCGGCCGGGCCATACATCCAGCCGATGCGTGCACCCGCAAGGCCGTGCGCCTTGGAGAACGTCCTGCAAAGGACGACATTGTCGGCGTCCTCGACCAGCCGAGCGCCCGACTCGAAGGCGGGATCATCGACGTAATCCTCGTAGGCGCCGTCGATCACCAGCAGCACATTGTCCGGAAGACCGGCGTGGAGTCTGCGCACCTCCGACCCTGTCAGCCATGTGCCTGACGGATTCTCGGGGTTGGCGAGGTAGACCATCCGCGTCCGCTCCGTCACGGCTGCAAGCAGCGCGTCCACCGAGGTGCGAAAGCCCTCTCCTGGCACGGCGACCGGCTCGGCGTCGTTGGCATGGGCGTAGTTGGGAACCTTGAGGTAGCCTGTAGCACAGCGCAGCAGGGTGGTGCCCGGTCCCAGATAGGCGCGGGCCAGCCGTGCCAGCAGGTCGTCGGAACCCTGACCGATGACGATGCGCGCCGCATCGAGCCCCTCGCTCGCCGCGATCGCGGGCGCCAGAAGCGCCCCGGGATCGTCGATATATCGCTCGATCCCCCTGGCTGCAGATGCGATCGCGTCGCGTGCGCCCGGCGACGGACCGAACGCGCTCTCGTTCGAGTTCAATGCGACACGAAGCGGCGGAAGACCGTCGTCGCCAGCAGCGACCATATGCTCCGCGATCGTGGCGATCCCCGGCTTGGCAAGTTTTGGTGCCACCATTTCCCCCCTTGGCAAGTACCCGATTAATCACATAGGGTCCGCTTATGCGCAAGACAAATCCGATTACCTTATACCTTGGGTCGGCAGGTTGGCCATCTGCCACTGCCGTGACCACGGCGTCGATCGGCGTGCATCTTGCGTGTGCGAAGCATCCGGAAGCGGCGCATCTGCAAGCGCGATCGCGGTCTGTGCAATTGACAGGGAGGGCCGCGTTCCCTCCCGTAGCCGGGTTTTCGGGCGCGCGAGGAGCGACATGACAGGCAGACACCGCCTACTCCTGCTTCTTGCTGCGGCGCTGGTGCTGTCGGGATGCGGACAATCCAACTACAACTGGGGATGGAACGCGGTTCTGCCGCTGACCGACCGGGGCATGACCAATTTCCAGTTCATGGTCGCCGGTGCCCGGCTCACCGTACAGCTTTCCGTCATCGCGCTGTTCTTTTCGGTGCTGATCGGTCTGTTCGTCTCGCTGGCCGCGCTGTCTCCGTTCCGCTTTCTGCGGGTGCTCAACCGGGTCTATGTGGAAGTGTTCCGCTCGATCCCGATTCTGGTCATGATCCTGTGGGTCTACTACGGGCTGCCAGTGCTGGTCGGCGTCAATCTCAGCCCGATCATGGCCGGGATCATCGCCCTTGTGGCGTCCGACAGCGCCTTCGAGGCAGAGATCTTCCGCGGCGGCATCCAGTCGATCCACAAGGGCCAGCATGAGGCGTCGGATTCCCTTGGCATGAGCTATGCCCAGAAGATGCGTTACGTGATCCTGCCGCAGGCGATCACGCGCATCCTGCCACCGCTGGGCAACCAGTTCGTCTACATGCTCAAGATGTCGTCGCTGTTGTCGGTGATCGGCGTGATGGAACTGACCCGTCGCGCCAACGAGCTTGCCGTTGTCGAATACCGGCCGCTGGAAATCTACACGCTGCTGCTGGTGGAGTATCTCGTGCTCATCCTCATCGCCTCATGGCTCGTGCGCCTGCTGGAGAAGAAGATGCGCGTGGGGCAGGTCTGAATGAAAATCGGAGGACGGGAAATGGCCGAACACGAGCATGAAGAGGTCTGGCCGCTGTTGCTGAAGACCGGCATCTACGACGACCTCGCCGGCACCATCGACATCCATTGTCATCCGAATCCGGATTTCTGTGCCCGGCTGCTTGACGATCGCGATCTGGTGGCGCTGGCCAAGGCCGTCGGAATGCGCGCTGTCATGATCAAGAGCCATTACAGCTCCACGCATGAGCGCGCCTACATCGCGGAAAAGGCAGTCGGAGGCGGCATCAGCGTCTTCGGGCTGATCTGCCTGAACCCCACGCTGGGCGGGCTCAACCCCATCGCG
>JAFIEC010000051.1 GCA_020832725.1 Paracoccaceae bacterium
GGCGGCGCGCTGAAATTCTCCCGCGTTCCCACGCCCATGCACCTGCAGACCCATCAGCACGTTCTGCCGCGCGGTCAGGCTGCCATGCAGGTTATGCGCCTGAAAGATGAAGCCCAGCCGGCGCCGCAGCGCCACCTGCGCGGACGGGCCTGCGCCGTTCAACTCCTGCCCCAACAGCCGCACCGATCCCCCCTGCACCTCGCGCAGGCACCCCATCAGCGTCAGCCCCGTGGTCTTGCCCGATCCGGACGGCCCCATCAGGATGGTCAGGCTGCCCCGCGCCACGCTCAGGCTGACATCGAAGATTGCCTGCTTTCTCGCCTCGCCATGACCAAACCAGTGGTTCAGCCCCTGCACAACCACTGGCCCCTCCATCAGAACAGATCTGCCGGGTCAGCCGCCGCCAGCCGCCGTGTGGCGATGATGCCGGACAGGGCGCAGGCCGCAATTGTCCCCGCCAGCACCATCATCGCGACCTGCGCCGTCATCACCATCGGCAGGCCGGTTGCGGCATTCAGTGCCGCATAAAGCCCGGTGGCTATGGCAATGCCGGGCACAAACCCAAGCGTGGCGAGGATCAGCGCCTCTTCCAGAATGATGCCCACGAAGAAGCGGTGCGGATAGCCCACGGCCTTGAAGGTCGCGTATTCGCGCAGGTGGTCGGCCACATCGGTGGAGAGCACCTGATAGACAATGACGATCCCCACCAGCACCCCGATCACAACGCCAAAGCCGAAGATGATCCCAGTGGGTCGCTGCGTGCCCTGATAACGCTGGTCGGCGGCGATGGCTTCGGGAAGGGTCCGGATGCGCAGGTCCGCGCCCAGCCGGTCACGCAGCCGGGCAGCGACGGCGTCAGGGTCCGCCCCCGGAGCAAGGCGCAACAGCAGGTGGTTCGGCGCGCCCGTATGGCGACGGGGGAACAGCGTCAGGAAGGTCTGGTCGGAGACGATCAGGTATCCATCCGCCGAGAACCCCACGCCGCCGCGAAAGCTGCCGGTCACATGCAGCGTGCGGCGCGCCGCCTCGAACGTCAGGGGCGCATCAAGACTGAGGGCGCTGAAGAGCGCCGGGTCCAGCCCCCGTGTCATCCGGTCAAGGATGGCGCGGTCGGCCAGCGCCAAAGGGGCAGAAATCGCAGCCGCGCCCGGTGCCAGGAAACCCGCCTGTGCGGGATCAATGCCGAAGGTCTGCAAGGTGGCATCGCCCCCCGGTCGGGACCAGACCAGATTGCCGATGTAGAGCGCCATCCCGTCACTGACCTCCGGGTCAGCCAACGCCTGCCACAGATGCTGACGCGCGACATGGCCGCCATCCGTCAGCGTGTTGGCATCCGCCGCCGAGACGATCAGGTCGGCGCGAAACACCTCATAGCCTTGTGCAATCGTCCCGGTCAGAGCGCCGGACACGCCCAGTTGCACCAGCACCAGCACATTGGCAAAGGCCACGCCGGCAATCGCCGCCGCCAGCCTTCCGCGCGAATGGGTCAGTTGCAGCCATCCCACAGGCAGCCGTCCCAGCAGCCGCCCCAGCAGCCGCGTCACGGCGCGTCTCCCACCTGGATGCGGGCCAGGGCCTCAAGGTTCGACAGATTCGCCGCGCGGGCTGAGCTGTCGGCATCCAGCCGCACGATGACTTCGACCACGCGGGCGTCGGTGTTGGCGGCGGTATCGTCGCTGATCATGTTCTGACGCCCGACCAACAGGCCGACTCGCGCGACCGCACCTGTAAGGGGCGCATCAAGGGCGGCGGCGGCCAGCGTCACCGGTTGGCCGATACGGATGCGTCCGATCTCTGTCTGGAACACCTCCACCTGTGCGACCATGCGGTCGGTCTGGCCAAGCGTCGCCACTCCCGCAGACCCCGGGCGCTCACCGGGGCGAAGGGCGATGTCCAGAATGGTGCCGTCCAGTGGCGCGCGCACCTCGGTGCGGGACAGATCGCTGCGCGCGCGGTCCAGATCGATGAGCGCGGCCTCCAGTGCGCGGGTGGCGACGCGCACATCGGGATGCAGGCCCGCGTCTGTGTCCCATCGTGCCAGGCTGGCCCTTGCGCGGGCCACCGCCTGGTGCGCCTGCGCGGCAAGCGCGGTCAGATCATCCAGCGCGGCTGTGCTGGTGATACCCCGCTCTGCCAGTGCCTCGGCCCGGGCGCGGCGGGCCTCTGTGGCTGCGGCGGCGATCTGGGCCTCGGCCAGCGCGGCCTGCGTTTCCAGCCGCGCGATGCGGACGGTTTCCAGGGTCTGTTCCACCCCGGCTTCGCGCTGGGCCACCTGCGCCTCGGCCGCAAGCCGCGCGGCATCCAGCGTCGGCAGGTTGTCCAGCGTGGCCAGCAGCGCGCCGGCCGCAACCCTGTCCCCCACGGCCACATGCACGGCCGCCACGCGCGCATCCCCGGCGCCATGCGGCGGGGCCACGCGGATCAGGTCGCCCTCGGGCATCAGGCGGGCCAGGCCCACCACCTCGGCCGGGGGCATTGTGGCGTGGTGCATGTCCGGGGTGCTGGGGGCCAAGGCCGCAGGCAGCGGCACCTCTGGCACAACGGCGGCAATCCCCCCGAGGGCGAGCAGAGCCAGAACCACAGGCCAGCGCCGTTTTCGTGCCCGTGGCCCTGGCAGGGCGACCTTCAGCGGCAGCGTTGTAGCCTTTGGCAGGGCAGGCGACAGGGGCATGGCCGAATCCTCTGGTCGTTCAGGCAAAAATGACCAACGGGTCATCGCACGTCAAGACAAAACTGGCCACAGGGTCAGTTTCGGGGTAGAAGCAGGGGATCAGACCGGAGCCACGCATGCAGGACACCCCACCCGAACGCCCTTCGCGAACGCGCGGCCCCAGCCCCGCCAAGACCGCCGAGACGCAAGGCCGCATCTGCGCCGCCGCGCTGAACCGCTTTCTGTCCGAAGGGTTCGAGCGCACGCGAATGCTGGACGTCGCCCGCGATGCGGGTTTGGCCAAGGGCACTCTCTATCTCTATTTCCCGACCAAGGAGGCACTGTTCGAAGGCGTGCTGACCCAGCTTCTGGGCGATACGGTTGCACGGCTCGAAGTCTCGCCCCCCGGCGAGGGGGAGGCCACCAGCGCATACCTGAAACGCGTCCTCGCGCCTTTGCTGAGCGACGACAGGATCCAGCTGCGCCTGTCGCTGTTTCGGCTGATCATCTTTGAAGGCGGGCGTTTCCCTGAACTTCTGGCCGCCTATCGCCGGGTGGTGTTGGAGCCGATGCTGGCAACCGCCCGCCGCCTGTCACAGCGCGCCCGCGCGCGGGGCGAGATGGTATCCGACGCGCTGGAACGCCTGCCCATGCTGCTGCTGGCTCCGGGGCTTGTCGTGACCGTCTGGAACCAGCTTTTCCCCGAAGAGAAA
>JAFIEC010000345.1 GCA_020832725.1 Paracoccaceae bacterium
ACTATGCCTCGAACTTCCTGCGCATGTGCTTTGCCGTTCCCTGCGAGGAATACGAGGTCAACCCGATCCTGGCGCGCGCGATGGACCGGATCATGACACTGCACGCCGACCACGAGCAGAACGCCTCCACCTCCACGGTGCGGCGGGCGGGCTCTTCGGGGGCGAACCCCTTTGCCTGCATAGCCGCCGGTGTCGCCTGCCTCTGGGGGCCCGCCCATGGCGGCGCAAATCAGGCCTGCCTGGAGATGCTGCGCGAAATCGGCACGGTCGACCGCATCCCCGAATACATCAAGCGCGCCAAGGACAAGGACGATCCGTTCCGCCTCATGGGCTTTGGCCACCGGGTCTACAAGAACTTCGACCCGCGCGCGAAGGTGATGAACGAAAGCGCCGACGAGGTGCTGTCGCTGCTGGGCATCGAGGACAACGAGACCCTCAGGGTCGCCAAGGAGCTGGAGCGCATCGCGCTGGAGGACGAATATTTCGTCGCCAAGAAGCTCTATCCCAACGTCGATTTCTATTCCGGCATCATCCTCGAGGCGATGGGCTTTCCCACCGCGATGTTCACGCCCATCTTCGCGCTGTCGCGCACCGTGGGCTGGATCAGCCAGTGGAAGGAGATGATCGCAGATCCGGTGCAGAAGATCGGCCGCCCGCGGCAGCTCTATACCGGCGCGACGCGGCGCTCCTACATCGATGTCGAGCGTCGCTGACACGCCATGCGGCCCGCGCGCATCATCATCGACACCGACCCGGGGCAGGATGACGCGGTCGCGATCCTGCTGGCGCTGGCCAGCCCCGAAGAGGTGGAGGTGCTGGGCATAACGGCGGTGGCGGGCAACGTGCCGCTGGCCCTGACGGCGCGCAATGCGCGGATGGTATGCGAACTGGCCGGCAAGACGGATGTGCCCGTCCTTGCCGGCTGCGATGCCCCCCTGTCGCGGCCTCTGGTCACTGCCGAGCATGTGCATGGCAAGACCGGGCTGGACGGGATCGAGCTTCCCGCGCCGCAGATGCCTCTGGCCGAGGGCCATGCCGTCGATTTCATCGTCGAGACCCTGCGGCGCGAACCTGCGGGCAGCATCACGCTGGTGACGATCGGGCCGCTGACCAATATCGCGACGGCCTTTCGCCAGGCCCCCGACATCATCCCCCGGGTGGCGCGGATCGTGATGATGGGCGGGGCGTATTTCGAGGTGGGCAACATCACGCCCGCCGCCGAGTTCAACATCTATGTCGATCCCGAGGCCGCGGCCGAGGTCTTTGCCGCAGGCGTGCCGCTGGTGGTGATGCCGCTGGATGTGACGCACAAGGCCCTGACCACCCGGCCCCGGGTGGAGGCGTTTCGCGCGCTGGGCACCAGGGTGGGCACTGCCGTGGCCGCCTGGACCGATTTCTTCGAGCGTTTCGACAAGGAGAAATACGGCTCCGAGGGTGCGCCGCTGCACGACCCCTGCACCATCGCCTGGCTGATCCGGCCCGAGCTGTTCACGGGCCGCGAGATCAACGTGGAGATCGAGACCGAGGGCAGCTTCACCCTTGGCATGACCGTGGCCGACTGGTGGCGCGTCTCGGGCCGGGCCCCCAACGCGCTGTTCATCGGTGATGTAGATGCCGAGGGCTTCTTCGCGCTCCTGACCGAGCGGCTGGCCCGCCTCTAGCGCGGGCCCCTGTGGGCAGCCGCAGGCGCCGGGCCCCGCAGCCCTTGCCCCGGACGCCCCCGCAGCCTAACACCAAGCAATCCAGCGCCGCCGACGGGAGTGCCGCCATGACCGATTTCGCCGCCACAAGGGCGCTTTTCGAATTGCCCGAGGGCATCATCTATCTGGACGGCAACTCGCTGGGCCCCCTGCCGCGCGCCGCCGCCGCACGGGTGGGCCGCACCATCACCGAGGAATGGGGGCAGCTTCTCATCCGGGGCTGGAACCAGGCCGGCTGGATGGAGCTTCCCACCGCGCTGGGTGACAGGGTGGGGCGGCTGATCGGGGCCGAGCCGGGCCATGTGGTGATGGGCGACACCCTGTCGATCAAGGTCTACCAGGCGCTGGCCTCGGCGCTGGCCATGCGGCCCGACCGGCGGGTGATCCTGTCGGACAGCGGCAATTTTCCCTCCGATCTCTACATGGCGCAGGGTCTGGTGGGGATGCTGGGCGCGGATTACGAATTGCGCGTGGTCGCCCCCGAAGAGGTGGCGGGCGCGATCGACGACCGCGTGGCGGTGCTCATGCTGACCGAGGTGGATTACCGCACGGGGCGGCGCCACGACATGAAGGCACTGACCGCCGCAGCCCATGCCGCAGGGGCGCTCACGGTCTGGGACCTTGCCCATTCCGCCGGTGCCTTCGCCGTCGATCTGGCGGGCGCAGGGGCAGATTTCGCGGTGGGCTGCACCTACAAGTATCTCAACGGCGGACCGGGCGCGCCGGCCTTCATCTATGTCGCGCCCCGCCATGCCGAGGCCGCGCGGCCGGCCCTGTCGGGCTGGCTGGGCCACGAGGCCCCCTTTGCCTTCGACCTCGATTATCGCCCCGGTCGCGGGATCGAGCGGATGCGCGTGGGCACGCCCCCCGTCATCGCGCTGGCCGCACTGGAGGCCTCGCTCGACATCTGGGACAGGGTCGACATGGCGGCCCTGCGCAAGGCCTCGGTGGCCCTGTCCGAGCGCTTCATTGCCGGGGTGGAGGCCACCTGCCCCACCCTGACCCTCGCCAGCCCGCGCGAGGCGGCGACCCGCGGCAGCCAGGTCTCCTTCCGCCACCCGGAGGGCTATGCGATCATGCAGGCGCTGATCGCGGACGGCGTGATCGGGGATTTCCGCGCCCCCGACATCCTGCGCTTCGGCTTCACGCCGCTCTATTTGTCGCCCGAGGAGGTGGATGGCGCTGTGTCGATCCTGGCCCGCATCATGGCCAGCGCCTCATGGGACCAGCCGCAGTTCAAGGTGCGCAGCCGGGTCACCTGATCCGGCGTTGCTGCGTCATGAAAAAGGGCCCGCCCCTTCGGGCAGGCCCCTTGCGTGTCCTGTCTGCGGCGCAAGGCCTGTTCAGGCGGCCTCGTCGGGCCGCCCGCGCAGCAGCGACTGGACCACATAGACCAGGATCGCAAAGCCTACCGCCCCCAGCACTGCAACGCCCAGCAGCACGATCCAGTCGATCGGGCCGCCGATATTGGCAAAGCTGGAATTGGTCATCCACATCACGAAGGCCACCGCCGCCACCGCGCCCACGGGCATCGACAATTGTGCCAGCAGGAACTTCCGCATGGACATGGCCCGGTCACGCACCAGCACATAGAGATAGGCCAGCGTGATCACCACCGCCACGCCCACCATCGTCCAGAACAGGCCGCGGCCGAACATTTCCTCGAAGACGGCAATCAGCGTGCCAAGCGTCATCTCTTCCATGATCGTCTCTCCTCTCGAGGTTCAGGCGCGGCCGCGCAGCATGGCGTTGTAGGTGGCCTTCAGCGCCACCTCCTTCATCAGCCACGAGATCCACAGCTCTTCGAGCGGTGCGATGATCCCGGGGAAGGAGGGCAGCAGGTTGTCCTCATAGTCGAACTCCACCAGCATCGCCCGGCCCACACGGGTGATCAGGGGGCAGGAGGTATAGCCGTTGTAGCTTGTCGTGCCCTCGCGGCCCGCGATCTGGGCCACGAGGTGATCCTCGACCACGGGGATATGCCATTTCACGCTGGCCGCCGTCTTGCCCTTGGGCACGCCGTTGATGTCGCCGATCCCGAAGACATTGGCATAGCGGGCGTGGCGCAGCGTGTGCATGTCCACCTCGATCCAGCCCTGATCCACCCAGCGCTCGGCCCAGGAGAGGCCCGAGTCGCGCACCGCCTGCGGTGCCCTCTGGGGCGGGATGACGTTGATGAAATCCCAGCGGTCGGTCACATCGCCGTCGGGCGTCTCATAGGTCGCCGTCTTGGCGCCCACATCGATCGCCTTGAGCACGTGGCGATAGCGATAGGTGATGTCGCGCTCGTCCATGATCTGGCGCACGCGATGGTGGATCACCGGCACACCGAACAGGTTCGGCGCCTGGGCATTGTAGATGAACTGTGTCTTGCCCCGGGTGCCACGGGTGGTGGCCATGTCCTCGGCAAGCAGGCAGAGCTTGACCGGCGCGCCCGCGCATTTCATCTCGGTCGCGGGGCGGCCGAACATGCCCACCCCGCCCTGATCGAGAAAGCGATCCAGCGCCTGCCAGCCTTTGACGGAATGCTCGGGGCCTGCGTAATGGGCGCTGATCCCGTTCTCGGGGCCCGCCATGTCAAGCGAGAAGCCCTCGATCGCATCCCAGTCGAGCACGAGGCCCGTGGCCACGATCAGGAAATCATAGTCGATCCGCCGCCCGCCCGTGGTGGTGATGCGGTTGGCCTCGGGGTCGATCTCGGCAGCGGCCTCGGCCACATAATCGATGCCCCGGGGCAGCCAGTCGCCCGTGCCCGAAACCGTGTAGCCGGCAGGCTTGAGGCCCGTCGCCACAAGCGTGAAACCCGGCTGATACCAATGCTCCGCCCTCGGGTCGAGAATGGTGATCCGCGCCCCGTCCAGACGCTCGGTCAGGCGGTTGGCGATCGCCGCGCCGCCCGCGCCCGCGCCCAGGATGACGATGCGCGCATTGGTGCGCTGCCGCTGTGCCTGTGCCTGACCTGCGCCCATGGCAAGGGCCGCCGCCCCGCCGGCGGCAGCCAGCTTGAAGAAGGTGCGCCGGTCGGTGCCCTTCAGTGTCGAGATATCATACATGTTCCCTCCTCCCGGCGGGGGTGACCCCACCTCGCGCGCGGTATGCAATCGTGTGCCTTCTGCACTGGCATGGAAGGCGGCCCGAAAATTTGACATGGATCAATATATGCAAAAATTCTTATATCAGCACATTAATCCGGGAAGTCGTTCCCGGGCGCGTCGGGGGATGCTGCCCGCAGGTCGCGCTGTCCCAGCAACCAGTGCCGGAATCGCTCCAGCGGCGGATAGCCTTCCCGCCCCTCGGGCCAGACCAGCCAATAGCCCCCATGGCTGGCCACCGCGCGATCGAAGGCGGGGACCAGCGCCCCCGAAGACAGCTCTGCCTGCATCAGCGCGCGCGGCAGCAGCGCCAGCCCCAGCCCCCCTGCGGCGGCCTGGGCCATGGTCGCGAACTGATCGAACACCATGCCCCGGGGCGGGCTGCCCGCCACACCCTGCGCCTCCAGCCAGCGCGCCCAGGCCCGGGGTCGGCTGTCCAGCGTCAGCAGCGGCGCGCGCAGCAGATCGGCGGGCGCGCGCAGCGCCAGCCGCGCCAGCAGGGCGGGGGCAGCACAGGGGATGACCTCTTCCTCCATCAGAAAGGCCGCCCGCGCCCCGGGCCAGTCGTCATGACCGAAATGGATGGCCGCATCAATCTGCTCGGCCTCCATGTCGAACATCTCCAGCCGGGTGGAGAGGGTCAGCGTCACCCCCGGGTTCGCGGCCAGAAACCCCGGCAGGCGCGGTGCCAGCCAGCGGGTGCCGAAGGTGGGCAGGATCGCCAGGCTCAGCGTGCCGCCCTCGGGGTTGGTGGCAAGGCTGAGCGAGGCGTTCCCGATCAGCCGAAGCCCCCTGCGCACCTCGTCGGCATAGGCACGGCCCTGGGGGGTCAGGTGGACCCGCTGCCGCTCGCGGCGGAACAGGCGCGCGCCCAGCTGCTCCTCCAGCGCGCGCACCTGACGGCTGATGGCACCCTGGGTCAGGTCCAGTTCCTCGGCGGCGCGGGTAAAGCTGCCAAGCCGGGCGGCGGCCTCGAACGCGGTCAGCAGGCTCAGCGAGGGCAGGTAGCGGCGGGGCAGCATGTCATTACCTCTGCTCATGATGTCGTGAGAGAGTATCGGTTTCCCGCGCCCCCGTGTAGAGTGTAGGAAAGACCCATCGCAGGCCTGCCTCAGGAGGAGCCGCCATGAACGCGCCGATGACCACACCCCCGCTCAAGCCCAAGGAACGCCCCGAGCTGGGCTCCTTCGCCTGGGAGGACCCGCTTCTGCTTGAGGGCCAGCTGACCGAGGAAGAGCGGATGCTGCGCGACGCGGCCCGCGCCTATGCGCAGGAAAAGCTCCAGCCCCGCGTCATCGCCGCCTATCGCGACGAGCAGACCGACCCCGCCATCTTCCGCGAGATGGGCGAGATGGGCCTGCTGGGCGTCACCATCCCCGAGGAATACGGCGGGCTGGGCGCGGGCTATGTCGCCTATGGCCTGATCGCC
>JAFIEC010000346.1 GCA_020832725.1 Paracoccaceae bacterium
CTCTACGGCATCTCCCAGGGCAGCCCCGTGGCGATCCGCTATGCCGTGCAGAACCCCGACAGGGTCAGCCACCTGATCCTGCATGGCGGGTATGAGCGCGGGCGGCGCCTGCGCGACACCCCCGGCGAGGCCGCGATGTCGGAGGCCATGGTCACGATGATCCGCGAGGGCTGGGGCCGGTCCGGGTCGGCCTTTCTGCGCATGTTCGCCGCGATGTACATTCCCGGCGGCAGCACCGAGCAGATCGCCTCGCTGGCCGAGTTGCAGCGCCTGTGCACCCCGGTCGAGAACGCCTGGCGCCTTCGCCATGCCTCCGACGGGTATTCGGTACGTGGGGAGTTGAGAGAGGTCAGTGTGCCGACGCTGGTCATCCATGCCCGCGACGATGCCGTGCATCCCCTCTCCGAGGGGCTGGCACTGGCCGAGGGGATCCCCGGTGCGCAATTCGTGATGCTGGAAAGCGGAAACCATGTGATCCTTCCGCAGGAACCGGCCTGGGATGTGCTGTTCTCCGAGATCCGGCATTTCGCGGCATCCCCGTGACTGCCATCGCCGAAGCGGCGCAGATCACCGAGCCGCTGACGGCCTGCAACCAATCGACAACGGACGCCGCCCCGACCGCCAAGGGTGTGGGCCACAAGCCGCATGGCTCGGTTTCCGGTTTGGGGGTTGACTGCGACAAGTGTATTCCGGTGCGCGGCCGCGCTCAGCCCGCTGCTGCAGCCAGGGCCGATGGCCGGATCGCGCGCGGGCGCAGCAACCTGTCGTGCCAGGTGCGGAGGTCCGGCATCGACTTTGCGTGTTCGGCCACGGGGGTGCGCATCGGCCAGCACAGCATCGGCGCCACCTGACCCCATACTGCGAAATCCGTCAGCCCCGGCCCGTCGCGGTCGAGCACGCCGCCCCCCTCCGCCAGGCGCAGCGCCAGCGCGTCGAGCAGGCGGCGACCCTCGTCTGCGATCTGCGCGGGCGCCAGCCGACCGATGCCGCGGGCATGCAGCTGGCGGCCGAAGTGCCGGGCCATCGCGGCGAAGACAAGCCGCCCGACCAGTGGCGGTGTCTGGGCAAGGATCATGGCCCGCATCTCCCGGCAGCCCTCGGGATGCACGAAAAGCTCCCATTCGAGGATCTGGTGAAACCGCTCCTCGAAGGCGATCCGGAGCCCGAGGTTGCCTGCCTGCTCGGCGGTGATGCATCGCGAGGGGTCGGGCAGGCCGAGTTGCGCGGCCAGATGCCGGATGATGGCATCGCTGTCGCCCATGCGCAGTTTGCCCTGCTCGATCCACGGGCTTTTGCCCAGTGGCCCCCGGTCCGAGCGGTTCTCGATCTCCTGTCGATAGGTGATGCCCTGATGATCAAGCCACGCCAGCAGTTTCAGCGCGAAAGGGCCGACGCTGGGCAACCCCCACCCGGGCGCAAAGGTGAAGACACGGAGCGTTTCCATTGCGAGGCCTCCCGGGTTCTTGCTTACCTTCGGTAAGTTATATACCTTACCATTGGTAAGCACGCAACAGGATTTCCATGCCCGCGCCCAAATCACGAGACACCCGGGACCGGATACTCGAGGTTGCTGCTGTCCTGCTCGAAACGGGTGGCTTGGGGGCCGTCACCTTCGATGCCGTCGCGGCCCGGCTGGGGGTTACCAAGCAGGCTGTGATCTACTGGTTTCCGTCAAAGGTCGCGCTGTTGAGCGCGCTTGCGCTGCCCGGTCTGCGCGGCGAGGCGCAGGTGGCCATCGAGGCCGCCGCCCGAGCATCCGGTCCCGCCGAGGCCGCGCGTGCGGTCGTGCGCGCATTGATCGGATTTCACCTCGCGGATCTGGCGCGATTCCGCCTGATGTATCTCTCGCCGCAGATCGGCGCGACCGCCGGTGCGCGCCGGACGGCTGCGGAACTGGTGAAGCAGGTGCATCCCGTGACCGATGACATGTATTCCGCCCTTGCTGACCGGCTGGGCGGCGGGCCTTCTGCGCGCGAGACGGCGGTGGCAATCCATATGGCGGCGTTGGGGCATGTGCTCATGGTGGCCCTGACAGAGGCCATCGGCGATCCGTTGCGCCAGACGCCCGACGCCCTCGCCGAGCGGTTGGCCGCGCTTCTGGCGGACGGTGCGGGTGTTGACGCGGATCGCGGATCATGAGGTTTGCGGGACAGCTCGTTGTGCCGGTGAATGCCCCGCTGCCTGTTTGCCTCGGTGTGGCAGGGCTGCGTCTCAGCCGACACCGTCGCGCATGCCAAGTGGAGCAAGTATCTCGCGGACGATCCCGCGCAGCCAGAGATGTGCGGGCTCGCTGCTGTGGCGCTTGTGCCAGATCATGCACAGCAACGGAGGTGGAATCGCGATCGGAGGCGCATGGATCGAGACACCGCTGGCCTCTGCCCGATGCGCGGCGAGGTCTCGCGGAAAGAGCGCGATCAGATCGCTGGTCGCAACCACCTGCAGGACACCCTCGAACACCGGCACCGACATCGCCACCCGGCGCGAACGCCCCTCACGGGCCAGCGCGGCATCGCCGATGCCGTGAAACCGGCCATCGGGCGAGCACAGAACATGATCGAGGGTGCAGAACAGGTCCATCGGGACGACATCGCCCGGCGCGATCCCTGCGGCCCTCAGCGCCGGATGCCCGCGGCGGGCGATCACGGCAAACTCGGCATGAAACAGCGCCTCATGGGCAATCCATCCGGGGAAGGGCAGTTCCGGCAGAAGCGCGAGGTCCACGTCCTGCCGCTCCAGCGCCCCGACATAGTGATCCGGCACCAGATCGACCAGTTGCAGCCGCACGCCCGGCGCTTCGCGCTGCAGCCGCGCGCCGAGTTCGGGCATCAGCATGGTGGCGAAGAAGTCGGTGCCGGAGATGCGGAAATCGATACGCGCCGCCACCGGATCAAAGCGACCGGGGCCGGCAAGCACGGTTTCGATCTCCTCCAGCAGCGCCCGGAGTGGCACCTCCAGACCCGCCGCAAAGCCGGTCGGGACCAGCCCCTGCCCCTGACGGACAAAAAGCGGATCGCCCAGACCATGGCGCAGCCGCCCCAGCGCCGCCGAGACCGCAGGCTGCGACAGACCCAGCCTGCGCCCCGCGCCCACCGTCGAGCCCTCGCGCAACAGGGCATCGAGCACGCGCAGCAGGTTCAGATCGAAGGTCGAGAGATTGGCCATATCAATAATATATATTTCATTAATCGATTTCACAAATTTTTAGACATGGTGCAGGGTCGCAGCGGGAGGACGCCTTGGCGCAAGACCGACCCAAAAGATGACGTCACCCATCGGAATGGAGGATAACCCGATGAAACTGCAAACTGTTACACTGGCTGCTGCCGCCGCCGCCTGCCTTGCCCTCGCCGCACCCGCAGCGGCAGATGGCTTGTCGCATCTGCCCCTGCTGACCGACGTCGCCCCCGATGCCGTCGCGATCAGCCCGCATGTGCCGCAGATGGGGGCACATTGGGCCGAACCGGCGAACCTGCCGCTGGGGCCGATCTACTGCGTGATCGATGGCCGGGTCGTCTGTGTCGAATACATGTTCCTGGCACGCGAGCTTGCCGCCGGGACCGACTGGACCGGTATCGTCGCCGGGATGCAGACCCCGCCGCTGACCCGCATCGACATGGAATACAAGCCTGACGGGGTGGGCCCGTTCCAGGAGCCTCTGTACCAGCTTCATCTCTACTTTGCCGACAGCGAGGTGCTGGCGGCGCATTGAGCTGACAGCGCGATTTCTCCGGCTGCCGTCCTCGGTTCGAGGGCGGCAGCTCCGGCTTGGCGCTCCCAGCTTCGTGGCCCGTTCGCAGCAGGTGAAAAGAAGGACCAGGAGGCCGCTGCGTCGTCGCGATCATGGCGCAGGGCAGGTGACAGACGGGCGGGTCAATGCCGCGCGACAAGGCCGGCCCGGGCCCCGGGGGGCAATCAGCGATCAGTCCTCTTTTCTGCCATCGGGGAACCTGGTGCCCTTCACGGCCCCCACCTTGCCGGTGACAAAGTCGTCTTCCATGTAGCGGATGACGTCCTCGGTAGAGAGGACCTTGCCGACAGTGCTGTCGGCAACCTTCAAGGCGATGCGCTGGTTGGCCGTGGCAGTTGCAACGGCATCACCGACCACCACCACATCATAGCCCCGCGAATTGCCGGCATAGGCCGTGCTCAGGACGCATTCGTCTGTCCAGAGGCCGACGATGACGATGGTATCGATCCCGTGGGCCTTGAGCTTTCGGTCCAGATAGGAATGGCCCTCTTCGTCGAATGTCCAGAACATGTCCAGATGCTTGCCGTGGTAGAACCAGCCATCGGCCTCCTCGTCTGGTGTCGGGGCTATTTCGGACAGCGGTTTCAGCCCCGGAGCACCGGTAAAGACATAGGCGGCGTTCTGTGGGTTGTCGGGGTGCAGGCCTCTCGGTCCGTACCAACGGTCCATGGCATTGGAAATGCCGTCATCGAACCGGCGGGTCCAGGCGCTCCATGCAATGCAGACCCCGTCGCTGCCCGCGCGCGCAGCGCGAAAGGTCGCCAGTATCCGCATGATGTTGCGCAGAATGCCGCCGGCATAGGCCCTGTATTCTTCCTGACAATCATCCAGCAGCAGGGCGATGCGTCGCGGACGGTCTTTCAGATCCCACGCGGCCCAGAAGGCGATGGGCGTCTCATTGGGACCGTCGGGTGTGTTGCTGAAGTTTGGCATCGGCTCTGTTGCAATCGTCATGTCACGATGCTTGCAAGGCTGCCTCAGAGCCTCTGCCAAGGTCTGGATTTCGGGCATTTGCCGCGTCATCGCCACCTCCTTCTCGTCTTCATGTCGTGGCCTCCTCACCCGGCATCGGCTTTTGCGGAAACTGGTCGGGGGCTGTGCGGCGCAACTGCACCAGCGCCGTTGACAGGCTGTCTGTCAGCGGGCCCGCCGTGGTCAGGAGCTGCCACTCCGTGACCGTCGGGGCATGGGCAAGCTGGCCGGTCAGGACATCGGCGTCGGCGTCCGATGCACCGGGATCGCGGGTTTTCAGCCGGGCATACAGCCGATCAGCATCGGCCTGCAGCCAGAACCCGTCGAATGGCACGCCTGCGGTGCGGGCCACGGCAGCGATTCGTGCGCGATCCTCGTCACGGTCATGCACGGCATCCGCAATCACGGTGACCCCGTCTGCCAGCAGCCGTTGTGCGCGCTCGGCCATGTTCGAATAGACCCGCGCAGAGACATCCGGTCTGTACGCCGCGAGCGGCAGGGCCTGATCGGGGGCGACGTCGAACATCGCCTTGCGCGTGCGATCACTGCTGATCACCCTTGCGCCCGGCCCGCGACCAAGATGCGGCGCAAGCGCCTGTGCAAGGGTCGACTTGCCCGATCCGCTCAGTCCGCCGATCGCCACCAATCGGGCTGTCGCCGGTTCGAGCAGGCGCTCGGCCAGATCGAAATAGGCGCGCGCCTCATCGGTCAGCGCGTTCTGATCGCGGGTGGTGGTCATGGCCTGGGTCGCCGTGACATGCGCGCGCACTGCGGCGCGCAAGGCTGTGAAGAAGGGCATCAGGACAAAGCCGTCTTCCTGTGCCCCGGTGTCGAAATAGCGGTTCACGACGCGCGACGCATCGGCGCACAGGTCGCGATGCCAAAGGTCCATCGCCAGGAACGCGAGATCGTACAGAACATCAACGGTTGCCAGCGCGTCGTTGAACTCGAGGCAATCGAACAGCCGCACTCGTCCTTCGTGAAGGCAGATGTTGCGCAGGTGCAGGTCGCCATGACATCGGCGCACCTGCCCGGCCCGTGCCCGCGAATCCAGACGCGGGGCATGCTGTTCCAGGGCGGTTTCGAACGCCCTGTCGAGACGGGATATCTCGTCTGGCGAGAAGACATCGCTTTCGTGAAAGCCTGCAGCGTTGATCTTCAGGACTGCGGCGATGTTGTCGGCGCCTTTGGCTGTCGCATCCACCGGGGCCTTGGCATGAAAGGCCGTGATCTCGCGGGCCAGTTCATCCAGATGCCGCGATGTCAGCGCTCCTCGTTGCGCCATGTGATCGAGGATCGCCTCCTGATCAAAGCGCCGCATCTCGACGACCGCGTCGAGAAGCGGGCCCTTGCCGTCGAGTTCCGGCCCTTCCGGGCCTGCCGTGATCCGGCGAACCCCGAGGTACAGGTCCGGCGCGGTTCGACGATTGAGGCGCAGTTCCGTCTCGCACGCGGCCAGCCTCTGCTCGGGGGTCGAAAAATCCAGATAAGGCAACCGCACCGCGCGCTTGAGCTTGAAAGCCCGGTCACCGATCAGGAACAGATGCGAGATATGGGTGTCGAACCTTTCGACAGAGCCCGCCAACCCATGGGTCGCAGGGTCCGCGAGACAGGCTTTCACGTCAGTCTGGTCATCGATTGTCATGCCATTTCCATACGGGGCCACGCCATCAGCAGTAGCAGATCACATCGAAGATGCCTTGACGTGGGTTAAGCCGGGCAGGGCGCCGATTTGTCCCGGCACCCGCCTCCCGTCGCGGCGTTTCACGCTTGCCGGGGCGGCCAGATTGCAAGGGCGATCGTGGTGATCAGGGGGGCTGCGGCCGCTGTAAGCAACGCGGGCCCAAGGTTGGCCGCGTCCGCCAGGATGCCGATGACCGCCGGGCCTGCAACGCTGCCCGCAGCGACCCATACAAGTGCGACCGTGAAGCCAAGCGATCCCCAGCCAGAAAAGAGCCGAAGGCTCCAGAACGAAAGAATGGCGCTGATCATCATCACGGCCGCACCGTGAAGCCCTGCCGAAACGAGCACGGATCCCCAGCCGCCCGGCCACAGGGCGAGCAGCACAAGCGAGCTTGCAAAGGCCGCGAATATCACCAGAAGCAGCGCCGCCAGACCGATCCGCGCCTCAAGGCGGCCGGTCGCAAGACCTGCAAGCCCGCAGAGGCCGTAACTCAGGAAGATGATCGCCGCTGCGCCCTGGTCCGGCAGCCCGATCAGCCCTCCGAAGGCCACGACATGATCGGCGGCAAAGGCAAGATACACGGCGTTGCTGAGGCCAAAGCAAAGCGCGGTGCCATAAAGTGGCGCAACCTCCGGGCGCAAGAGCCCGGGCGGTGTGGTGGCCCGGGAGCATTCGGCCACGCGCCCCCCCGGAATACCGCAACTCGCAAGGATTGCCGCCGCCAGACCCATGGCGGCAAATGCGCCCCATGCCCCGCGCCAGCCGAATGCCCCGATTGTCACGCCAAGATACAGCGCCGCTGTCGCGGCCACGCCCAGCGTGGTTCCGGTCGCGATTGCCGAAAGTGCGCCAGGACGCATCGCCGGGGACACAACGCGTTCTGCGGCGTCATTGAACGGGGCCCAGCAAAAGCCCGCACTCGCCCCCGCAAGCACGATGCCCGCGACCAGCCCTGTGCTGCCTTGCGCACCAGCCACAAATGCGAAACCGAATGTCGCCGACAGCGCGCCCAGAACGACGGGCACCCGCTGTCCGGCCCGGATTCCAAGCCAGGCCGTCACAGGCAGCGCCACGAGAAAGGCAAGAAAGCCAAGGCTCGCGATGAATCCGGCCTGCGCCGTGCTCAGCTCGAAGGTTTCGCGGAAGGTGGGCAGGAACAGGCCAAAGCCCATCCGGGCCGGGCCAAAGCTGATCGCAGTGGCGACAAGTCCCGCCGAGGCCAGCCAGATCGCAGGCGTCATGGAAAGCCTGGCGGCCTGGCGGTCAGGCGCCACGTTCCCATCACGTGCCGCTCGTCGTCGGGACGTGGCCGCCGGATGCGTCCGGGCTGCGGACAGCCCCGCATCCAGCCCACCTGGGCGGGCACGATCTGAAAGTCGGCGGGCATTGCCCCTGTTCCGCGCATCCCGAAGCTGTTGGCCGCATGACGGCGGTGACAGGCATTGGACGCCTCGATCAGGGCCCCGGCGGGCATGTATCCTCCGGAGCCAGATTCGCGCGCCCGTGCCCGTCACTGACTGGCTGAAAATCCACAGTCTGGCAGCACAGCCTGCACAGGGCCGATGGGCATCCCTTGCCCGCAATGATTGCACCCGGCGTCCTCATTGCCGGCATTCCTGTCCGTCAGATGCGTTCATCGCTGCCCACCCGATGGGGCGGTGCAAATTGCTGCTCATCCGTGCCTTGCGGCCACCATGGCGACC
This sequence comes from Paracoccaceae bacterium, assembly GCA_020832725.1. Taxonomy (GTDB): domain Bacteria; phylum Pseudomonadota; class Alphaproteobacteria; order Rhodobacterales; family Rhodobacteraceae; genus JAFIEC01. The sequence goes on from JAFIEC010000346.1 coordinate 8,108, forward strand.
AGACCGACAAGCAACCCGTAGACGATCATGGCCCCGGCAAGGGGCAGAAGCGCGGCATCGCCATACCCCGAGACCCGGAGCGCCCCGATCCCGAAGGCTCCGGTGATGCCGCCGAGGATGCCGGGTGCCCAGCGGCTCGAGAGGTAGCGCCCCGCCGCCGCGCCCGCCACAAGGCCTGCTGCAGCGATCAGTAAACCCAATACCAGCCCGATCATCCCAACCCCCGATCCGCAGCGTCGACAATTTTGCCCTGCATGAGGGTGTCAAAATCCATCGCTCTGGCTGTCCATGTCCGCTTCACGCCTGGTGCTGTGCTCGGTGCCGGGCTCATGCTCGGGGGGGCTGTAGGTCGTAAAGAGCTTCAGCATCCCCACGCCGGTATTGCGGAAATTGTGATAGGCCCCCGACGGCACGATACCCACATCGCCGTCGGCGACCTCACATTCGACACCGCCGATCATGGCCTTGCCCGTGCCCTCGACGAAATAAAGCAGCTGGTCGTGGCCGTCATGGACCTCGCCGCCGATCTCGCCACCCTCGGGTATTGCCATCAGGACCAGTTGCGTCTTGTCGCCCGTCCAGACGACCTTGCGGAACGCATCGTTCTCTCGTGCAAGCTTCATGACGGGCAGTGAAAGTCTGTCTGTCTCCGACATCATGCGGGCTCCCCGGTTTCATGGCCGCACCTTGCGCGCGCAGGCCGTGATCCGTCGTTAACATGCGTCAATGCCATGGCCCCGAGGATGCGTTTGAATGAGCCGACAGGGAAACCCTGGCGCGATCATCGCGATCACAAGGAGAAGATGATGTCCGAACGCGAACAATATGTCGAAAAGGCCAAGGCTCGCATCGAACAATGGAACGCAGATATCGAGAAGCTGCGGGCCAAGGCAGACGAGGCCACGGCTGATGCCAGGATCCGGTATGAGAAGCAGATCAAGGACTTGCGCGCCCAACGTGACGAGGCTTCGGCAAAACTGAAAGAGATGGCCGACGCCAGCGACAGCGCCTGGGACGACATGAAGGCGGGTTTTGAAAGCGCCTGGGACAAGGTTTCGAACGCCTTCGACAGCGCGAAAACGCGTTTCAAATGAGCGGAATGCACATGATCATGGGTGCCCGCCCCGCGAAGGTGGGCGCTCGTGTCATGGCGCGCTTCCGTGGCTTGGTGGTGGCCGCTGCCGGGCCGGACGCTGCAGCATCGACCGTGCGGCACGATGGCCGCGCCGCAAGGGCCGAAGGCCAGGAAACCGAGGGGATGAAGGCAAGCGCATATTCGGAGCAGGAGCATGAAGATGCGCTCATCCGTGCCCTCGCTGATTCTGCATGTCCCGGGCCGGTCGCCTTGCCTATACCCTTGGTCCCGCAATAGCGGGACGCATCATGCAGGCCGCTCGTCAGCCCGCCCTGTCCTGGCCCGAGGCTGTCACATGCTCTGCGGGAAGCGCCCTGTGGATGAGCATCTCGCCGTAAGAGCGATTGGGCAGGTGGCCGATACGCAGGGCTTCGATCGTCGTGATTGCAACGTTCGGATCCGGCCCCTCGATCGCAAGCGTGAGGCGTGTCTGTCCTGAAACGGCCACATGACAGATCTCGGCGCGGCAGCTCCCCTTGCTGAAAAGCAGCCGCGACTTTCTCACCGCGATGGGCAATACGGCGGGTGCCGAAGCACTCAGTTCGGCAACCAGATGCGCAGGTGTCAGCCCGGCATCGGGTGGCAGCAGGTCCCCCCCCAATTCATCCGCAAAAGCCCTCAGCGCGCGGCGTGAGAGCGGAAATTCGGGATAGGTCTGGTGTGTCCAGACTTGAAGCGGCTCGCAGTTGTGGCCACGTCGCTTGATTTCAAGCCGCGTTCCGTCGCGAAGTTTCGCCAATCGGGTGGGGCTGTGTTTTGTCAGAAGGTAGATGTCTGATCGCCGCTCGGCACCGACGAGTTGCTAGGTCCCTTGTACCAGCGAGGCAGCAATCGGCCAGCTCTCCGGCCATATGCGGAATTCGAACTGGATATGTGGCGTCTGCCTTTGGTATTTCTCGGCAACCATCTGAAAGATTTCCATGATCATTGTTCCCTTGTGACCATGTTGGCCCATCGATGCTGTCGGAACTGCTCCGCCGCCTTTGTTGTTGTGGTCGGTGAAGGATAAACTATTCATCCCCCGCCAAGCGAGCATTAACGCGTGTTAACGGCGCGCGGCGGGCCTGATTCCGACAGGGCGGACGACGACGAAAGCCATCGATATCCGCCTTGTCGGCTCCTGAAGCGGCTGACGGTTCTCGATTGCGGGGCCGTTAACGCGGGTTAATGGCACGGAGGTGTCGGGGGGCTAGTCTCCCCTCGAATCCGGTGGATCGCCGTTTCTGTGCCGGAGGCAGCACCGCAGGGAATCGTGTGAAGCCCCGGCGGTCTGGCGTGGCGGGGACGTCTGGAAAGGACGGTCCCCGGGGCAGACCAGCAGGACCTTCGATCCGGTCCGGGAGAGCGAAGTTCGAACACCTCCAAAGGAAAGAGCTTTCATCATGCAAGATTCCGACATCGTCCTGTGTCATCCCGTTCGCACCGCCATCGGAAAGTTCGGTGGCAGCCTGAAGGCCATTGCAGCGCCGGACCTTGGCGCGCGGGTCATCGGTGAGGTGGTGCGGCGGAGCGGCCTTGCCCCGGACAAGGTGGCCTCGGTCGTGTTCGGCAATGTCATCCAGGCGGGGGCGGGGATGAACCCGGCGCGGCAGGCTACGCTGAACGGCGGCCTGCCCGAAGGCGTACCGGCGATGACCGTCAACCGCGTCTGCGGATCAGGGGCCGAGGCGATTGCCGCGGCCGCCCGTCTTGTGCGTCTGGGCGAGGCGGACTGCGCGATCGCGGGCGGCATGGAGAACATGGATCAGGCCCCCTACCTGCTGGATCGGGCGCGCTGGGGTTATCGGATGGGACCGGGCAAGATCGACGACGCGATGCTGCGCGACGGGTTGAACGACGCCTTTTCCGGCCAGCATTCCGGTTGGCATACCGAGGATCTGGTCGCCGAACGC
>JAFIEC010000358.1 GCA_020832725.1 Paracoccaceae bacterium
GGCGAGGTGAGCGGGTTGGGGGGGGGTGTGCCGGCCATGTTCTCGGGGCGCGTGAAGGAGGGTGTGCTGGGGCGCGTCGAGGCCGAGGGGGGCGATGTGGAGGCCGCGCTCCAACTGGCCGGAGAGGTGCCGCTGCCGCCCTATATTGCCGCGCGGCGCGAGGCCGACGCGCGCGACCGCAGCGATTACCAGACCGTCTTTGCCCAGCGCCCCGGCTCGGTCGCGGCCCCGACCGCCTCGCTTCATTTCGACGAGGTGCTGCTGGCCGCGCTGGAGGCACGGGGGGTGGCCTTCTCGCGGGTGACGCTGCATGTGGGCGCGGGCACGTTCCTGCCCGTGAAGGTGGAGGACATCGCCGCGCACCGGATGCATGCGGAATGGGGAGAGGTGGGCCCGGATGCCGCAGACGAGATGAACGCCACCCGTGCAGCCGGGGGACGGCTGATCGCTGCGGGGACCACGGCGCTGCGGCTGGTGGAATCGGCTGCGGACGAGGATGGCAGGCTGCACCCCTTCCGGGGCGAGACGGATATCTTCATCACCCCGGGCTATCGCTTCAGGGCGGTGGACGGGCTGATGACGAATTTCCACCTGCCGAAATCCACGCTGATCATGCTGGTCGCGGCGCTGATCGGCCTCGAGGAAACGCGTGCGCTCTACGCCCATGCCGTGGCGGAGCGGTATCGGTTCTTTTCCTACGGCGACGGCTCGATCCTGCTCCCCTCCCGGAAGTGATCCGGCCCATCGCATTCGCCGCTTGCGCGGGGGGGCGAATCGCGGGAAGGGGCGCCCTATGCTGCTGGTCTTCCGCAACTCATGGCCGCTCCTTCTGGGGATGATGCTGTTCATGCTGGGCAATGGCCTTCAGGCCACGCTGCTTGGTGTGCGCGGAGCCTTGGAAGGATTTGGCCCTTTCGAGATGTCGGTGGTGATGTCGGCCTATTTCGTGGGCTTTCTGGCCGGTTCGCGCATGGCGCCGCGCATGATCAGGCGGGTGGGCCATGTGCGTGTCTTTGCCGCACTCGGCTCGATGATCTCGGCGGTGCTGATCCTCTATCCGGCATTGCTGCACCCGATGGCGTGGGTAGGGCTGCGGGTGCTGATCGGCTTCTGTTTTGCGGGGGTCTATGTGGTGGCCGAAAGCTGGCTGAACGACCAGGCCACCAACGAGACGCGGGGGCAGACGCTGTCGCTCTATCTGATCGTGCAGATGGTGGGCATCATCACCGCCCAGGGCATGATCACACTGGCCGATCCGGGCGGGTTCGTGCTGTTCATCATCCCTTCGGTCCTGGTGTCGCTCGCGTTTGCGCCGATCCTGCTTTCGGTGGCGCCCGCGCCGTCGTTCCAGAGCACCAAGCCCATGACCCTGAGGGAGCTTTTCACGATTTCACCCCTCGGGATGATGGGTGCGTTCCTGCTGGGGGGTGTGTTTGGCGCGCAGTTCGGCATGGCTCCGGTCTATGCGACCGAGGCGGGCCTGACGGTGAACCGGATCGCCATATTCATCGGCGCGATCTATGTCGGCGGCCTGATCTGCCAGTACCCGCTGGGCTGGTTGTCGGACCGGATGGACCGTCGGCGGATGATCCTCGGCCTGGCGGCATTCTGTGGCCTTGCCATGGCGGTGGCGGTCTTTGTCGGGCATGTCTATGCGGCGCTGCTGGTTGCCGCCTTCGTCATGGGGGGCGGGTCGCACGCGCTTTACGCGCTCTTCATCGCTCATACCAACGACATGCTGGAGCCTGCCGACATGGCCGCCGCCTCGGGTGGGCTGATTTTTGTCAACGGGCTGGGGGCGGTGGCGGGCCCGCTGATCGTGGGTGCCCTGATGGGCACCATCGGGCCCGCGGGCTACTTTCTCTACCTCGCGGTTCTGCTGGCGGTGATCGCGGCCTATACGGCATGGCGCATGACCCGGCGTGTCGGCCTTCCGGTGGAAGAGACCGGGGCCTATGCTCCGATCACCCCCATCGCCACGACCGTGGTCATGGAGGCGACCCTCGAGGTCGCGGAGGCTGCAACCCAGGACGCCGTCGCCCAAGCGGCCCAGGAGGCCGAGGACGCCGGAGAGGCCGAAAGCGAAGCGGCCAGACTGGCCGAAGCGGGGGAAGGGCGCTGAGACGCAACCTCATTCCACTGCGGACCCTTGTCAGCGATGAAATCGGTCATATGCTCTGACCGCCGAGCAGGGAGGAGCGAGGCCATGCAGATGCCCCAGCCAGATGCCCGTATCATCGGGCGCAAGGCAGCCATCGTGGCGCGCCTGCGCTCGGCGCTGCCCGATGACGCTGTCATCGACGATCCGACCGAGACGCGCGCCTATGAATGCGATGCGCTGACGGCCTATCGCTGCCCCCCGCTTGCGGCGGTGCTTCCCCGCACGACCGAAGAGGTCGCGGCCATCCTGCGCATCTGCCACGAGGAGGGGGTGCCGGTGGTGCCGCGGGGGGCGGGCACCGCGGTTGGGGGCGGGGCGCGGCCGCCCGCCGATTCCGTCATCCTTGGTGTCGCCCGCATGACCGACGTGCTGGAAACCGACTATGACAACCGCATGATCCGGGTGCAGACCGGGCGCACCAATCTTTCCGTCACCGGCGCGGTGGAGGAGGCGGGTTTCTTCTATGCGCCAGACCCCTCCAGCCAGCTGGCCTGTGCCATCGCGGGCAACATCGCCATGAATTCGGGCGGTGCGCATTGCCTGAAGTACGGTGTGACCACCAACAACCTTCTGGGTGTCACGATGGTCCTGATGGATGGCACGGTGGTGGAACTGGGGGGCGCGCATATGGATGCGCCGGGGCTGGATCTGCTGGCGCTTGTCTGCGGTTCGGAGGGGCAACTTGGTGTGGTGACCGAGGCCACCCTGCGCATCCTGCCCCGTCCCGAGGGC
>JAFIEC010000052.1 GCA_020832725.1 Paracoccaceae bacterium
TTCGCGGGCGGCATCCTGATCATGACCGGGGCCAATTCGGCGGTCGGGCTGCGCTCCACCCCGGCGCGCTACATCTTCCTCGCCGAGGTCGATGCCTATCCTGCCTCGGCCGATGAGGAAGGCGATCCGGTCACGCTGGCCGAGGCGCGGTCGCTGACCTTCGCGCACCGGCGCAAGGTCTTCCTGGTCTCGACACCGACGATCCGGGGGCTGAGCCGGATCGAGCGCGAGTTCGAGGCCAGCGACCAGCGGCGGTACTTCGTGCCCTGTCCGCATTGCGGCCACGAACAATGGCTGAAGTTCGAGCGGCTGCGATGGGAGACGGGCCGGCCCGAAACAGCGGAATACCACTGCGAGGGCTGCGAGGCGCCGATCGCCGAGCACCACAAGACGGCGATGCTGGCGGCCGGGGAGTGGCGCGCGACCGCGACCGCTGCCGATCCGCTGACCGTGGGCTACCACCTCTCGGCGCTCTACTCGCCGGTGGGCTGGCTAAGCTGGGCGCGGATCGCGCGGGCGCACGAGGCGGCGAGGGGCAGCGACGAGGCGATGCGGGCGTTCCGGAACACCATCCTCGGCGAGACCTGGATGGAGACCGGCGAGGCCCCCGACTGGCAGCGGCTGGCCGACCGCCGCGAGGACTGGGCACCGGGCACCGTCCCCGGCAAGGGTCTGTTCCTGACCGCCGGCGCCGACGTGCAGAAGGACCGGATCGAGGTCGATGTCTGGGCCTGGGGACGCGGGCTGGAAAGCTGGCTCGTGGATCATATCGTGCTCGAGGGCGGCCCGGGCGATCCCGCGTGCTGGCAGAAGCTGACCGACTTGCTCGGGCGCACATGGGCGCACGCGAGCGGCCAACACCTGACCATCGCGCGGCTCGCCATCGACACGGGCTTCGAGACCAGCGCGGTCTATGGCTGGTCGCGGCAGGTGGGCTTCGCGCAGGTCGCCCCGGTGAAGGGCGTCGAGGGCTTCAACCGGGCGAGCCCGGTGACGGGTCCGACCTATGTCGATGCCACCGTCGCAGGCCGGCGGCTGCGGCGCGGCGCCCGGCTCTGGACGGTCGCAACCTCGACCTTCAAGGCCGAGACCTACCGCTTCCTGCGGCAGGAGCGGCCGACCGCGGAAGAAATCGCCGCCGGTGCGTCGTTCCCGGCGGGAACGGTCCATCTGCCCAGCTGGGCAGACGGCGAATGGCTCAAACAGCTCACCGCCGAGCAGCTGGTGACGGTGAAGACGAAGCGCGGCTTCACCAAGCTCGAATGGCAGAAGCTGCGCGAGCGCAACGAGGCGCTGGACTGCCGGGTCTATGCCCGCGCTGCCGCCTGGATCGCCGGTGCCGACCGATGGCCGGACGCGCGATGGGCGGAACTTGAGGCACAGCTGGCGGTGGAAACAGATGCATCCGCGAAGGATGCGCCCGCCGCAGCGCAAGCGCGCCCCTCGGCGCGGCGGCGGACGGTGCGATCGAGTTACATGGGGTGAGGCCGATCACATAACGATACTCGCGGTCGACTCCGAGGAGCGAGGCCGATGATCTCGAACGAGCGTGTGTGAGGCCATGTGGTGGGAAAGGTAAGCGATCTCGACTTGCCGCTCAGGCCGGAAATCGGATGTCATGTCCGTAGAGCAGACCGCTTGCCTGGCAGATCGCCCGAAGTGATCTGGCAAGATCGGGCCTTCCGACATTGCCGCTGACCCACCAGCCTGAGCGGGTATTCAGGACGGGCAAATCACGGCGACCGGCATGCACCTGATCGCGTTCGCGCGCGACATAGCGACGTGTGCGGGCCTTCATGAGTGACAGACGTTCGATGGATGCGGGATCCACGTGATGGATCGCATCCACCACGTTGCGGAACAGTGCCCCCAGAGTATCCGCGCTGACCGGTACTCCAAGAACTGAGGCGACATAGGTGCCAGAGGTCAAGGCAGGCCCGGGCGAGGTGGTGGAGGCGATGAGCGGTGCCTTTGACGTCGGCACCGTCGGCACCGAGGCCGATACGGGAGCCTTGATGACAGGTGCCGCATTCCGAGCCAGATCGGCGCATCGCGCGATGACTGTGTCGAGCGTTTCATCACCTCTGCGCAATGCGATGAGTATTGCAACGGTCGACTCGCTCAATGCTATCAGAACATTAGGTGGCGATTGGATGGGGTTCATCGGTACTCCCTTCCTCTACGAAGTGCGCCTCGCTCGGCAGCAGGACGCATGTGGCAGACGGTGACGATGGCGTTCCCCGAGACGACAACCTTGCAGCCACGCAGCCGCTGAAGTTGCTCGATCTCGCGCTTGCGGCGGGCAATCTCTCGGTCGGCGTCGGCGGCCGTCAGCATCCACGCATCGTGAGCGAGCGGGGTCGCGGCTTCGAGAACCAGAGCGAGATCGCGCTCGCGGATGCCCCGCTGGCGCATGCGCGCCGCGGCGTGGCGGGAGATAGCGAGATTGGTCATAGCTGGAACTCCGCAAAAGTGGCTTCCAACTTGGCTCGCCGCTCTTCCTCGAGAGCCTTCATCTCGGCAGGGATCTGCTCAATGAGCCACTGGACCCGTTCTTTCGTCTTCTCCTCGCCTTTGAGGTTTTGGGGGATCGCATCGACGATGCCTTTCACGTTCTCGATCGCGAAGCGGGCCCACTCGTCGTCTCCCGTCAGGTCGGTCAGCCAGGTCTCGAATACGGGCCAGCCGGGAATACAGCCGCCACCAAAATGCTCGAGATGCTCCGGATCTATGGCTGATCTGTCGAGCCTTGAGGCAGCGCGCTTCAGAAAATCAACGAACAGGTTCGTTTCATCTGGGTCGAAGCCACCAGCTCCGCCATCAGTGTCAAGCAATCCATACCCGAAGATGTCGCGATCAATGAGTGAGTCTTGCTCGATACACTGCGCGTCCTCTAGATAGTGTCGCGCCGGCCATGATTGCGGAAGATGTGCAGGCATGCGGTCAAGCGCCTCCTTCCATGCGCACCGTGCGGCTTCTAACCGCTCCCGCCGCTCTGCCAGGCTCATCTCGGCAAGAAGTGTAAACATCCAAGGCGCCGCATGGATCAGGTCCCTGGTTTTCACACCATAATGACGGGCCACCCGGCGGAAGTTGTTCCTAACCTCATTGCTTATTGTGAGCTTCAACGGCGTGTAGCCGCGCTCTTTCCAGTCCGCATCGCTCCACGCGCTCTTGTGCTTGCAAAGGTCATCAGGCTTGACCTCCAGCGCCTTCGCCAGACTTTCGAGGGTGTGCGCTCGCACCCTTTCTGGACGGATTTCGCCGCTCTCGATGCGCGCAATTGTGCGCTTGCTGACCCTGGCACCCTCGATCTCCTCAGAACGGTCGGCAAGGCGCTGCTGAGAGAGGCCAAGCGATTCGCGAAGGGCCTTCAGTGTCTCTGGAATAATCGGCATATGAGCCTCCATGCGTCTGATGCATCATTTATAGCACCAGTTTGTGGTGCCAATGTTGTCATGTTGGTGTAAAATGTTGCCAATGAACGATGCTTTTCTGTAAGCGGCGGAGGTCTTTATGACCCCGTTCGTGGCACCAAGGTCGGGTGCGCATACATCCCTACGAGGCTTCTCAGCTCCGAATGGCGTCAGCGATCGGCATTTGCCGAATTCTGCGATGTGCGCGCTGAGGTAACGCCAAGTGGGAGGTTCGATGTCCGAACGTCACACGAGCATACCGGCCACGACAGGCAGATCGGTGTCGGACTTACATTCGGCACGTCAGCTCTAACCCCGTCGGGCGCTTCACCATGCCAATACTCACGGAACTCCGCACCCGCCGCGAGGCGCTCGTAGCGCAACGCTCCTCCGGGGTCGCCCGCGTCAGCTACGACGGCAAGCCCGTGGAGTATCGCAGCCTGGCCGAGATCGACCGGGCCGTCGAGGCGCTGGATCGCGAGATCGCTGCGGCCGAGGGGCGGCGGATCGTGCGGTCAAGCTGCATGGGGTGACAGGTCGACAAGCCGAGACAGGGGTCCCTGTCAGCTTTTCTGTCAGTACAATTCCCCGATGGCGTTGGTGATCAGGAACCTGCGGTAGCGGCCGCTCGACGGAACGCCTTGACCATCGATCGTTTCGTCGAGCTTCGCCTCGAAGGACTCGAAATCCGTGTAACCCGCCGGGATCCAGTGCCGGTCGAATGCGTTGCGAACCGTTTCCCTGGCCTTGGTCAGGCCGAGGTCCGCGACTGCTTCCATCCAGGTGAGCGCGACCTCTTCGTCCACTTCGGGACAGATACGCGGGAAGGTCGAGAAGAACCTTTCGATCTCGGAACGCCGCTCGGGATGCGCGATTGCGGTCAGGACCATGGCACACAGGAAGGAGCCACGGGCAAACTCATCCGCCCGGGGATCACACGCGCCCTCCACAAGCGGCGTCAGATCGCCATCGAAGAGGCTCGCAAGGATACGGAAGCTGTTTTCGGTCGTGTGCTCGCCGAGAAGGTCTTCGATGATCGCAGCCGGGCGCCGGAGGAGGCAAGCAAAGGGACGGTAGGCGTAGGGGTCGCGCCATTCAGCGAGCATGAACAATACTGGGACGAGCAGATCGACATCCGTCTTGCTCATCTCCCTGCGCGGCTGATGCCCCAGCCGTGTCACGAGATCGACGAATACCGGCCCCATGGCTCGACGTTCGTTTCGTATCTCTCGCATCACCACCGAGACCGGCTCATCCGCACTCATGAGCCGCTGCATGGTTTCGGAAACGGTCATTTTGTCGCCCTCTGGTTGCACCCCCGGAGACTGATACAACGCTTGCATCAGGTCAATTCAAATGGCTCACATCGTCGATCTCCGCACCCGCCGCGAGGCGCTCGTAGCGCAACGCTCCTCCGGGGTCGCCCGCGTCAGCTACGACGGCAAGACCGTGGAGTATCGCAGCCTCGCCGAGATCGACCGAGCCATCGAGGCGCTGGACCGGGAGATCGCCGCGGCCGAGGGGCGGCGGATCGTGCGGCAGGTGCGCGTGACGACCAGCAAGGGCCTCTGACCAGATGGGCATGTTCGACCTGTTCCGCCGCCGGGCGACCGGCGGCCCTGCGGCCGCGCGCGCCCGTCTCGAGGGGGCGATGGCGCGGCGGCGGCTCAGGGGCTGGAACCCGCCGCTGGAGAACATCAACGCGCTGGTGGCCTCGGGCGGGCCGCGGCTGCTGGCGCGGGCGCGCGAGCTGGTGGTCACCAACGGCTATGCGGCCAATGCCTGCGAGGCCTTTGCCGCGAACCTGGTGGGCGACGGGATCAAGCCCTCGTCGCTGATCGAGGATGCCGCGCTGCGGGATCGCGTCCAGCGGCTCTGGCTCGCCTGGACCGACGAGGCCGATGCGGACGGGTTGACCGACTTCTACGGGCTGCAGGCGATGGTGGCGCGCGAGATGTTTGTCGCCGGTGAATGCTTCTTGCGGATGCGGCCCCGACGCGCGGAGGACGGTTTGTTGGTGCCGCTGCAATTGCAGCTCCTGCAGTCGGAGATGCTGCCCTTCGAGAAGACCGGCACCGCGGCCAACGGCAACCGCCTGCGCTGCGGGATCGAGTTCGATGCCATTGGCCGGCGCGTGGCCTATCACTTCCGCCGACGGCATCCCGGCGACAGCACCGACCAGGGGCCGGTGATCCCGGAGACGGTGCGGGTGCCAGCCGGAGATGTGCTGCATATCTACCGGCCCATCGACGCGGGCCAGATCCGGGGGCTGCCGCATGTGG
>JAFIEC010000376.1 GCA_020832725.1 Paracoccaceae bacterium
CAGATGCCAGCGCTGGGCATGCCCCCCCACGAGCAGCACACAGGCGGGTTGCGGAAAATGCGCCAGCAACCGTCCGCGCCACAGCGCCGCACAGCGGGGCGGCGGCGGCAGGTCGGCGCCGCGCGCATCCTGTCCCGGAAAGCAGAAGGCCATCGGCAGGATCGCGATGCGCCTCTTGTCGTAGAACGTGGCCACGTCCAGCCCCATCCAGCCGCGCAGCCTGTTGCCCGAGGCATCCGAGAAGGGCACGCCCGAGGCATGGACCCGGGTTCCCGGCGCCTGCCCCGCCACGATGATCCGCGCCCCCGGTGCACCCCAGACAACGGGGCGGGGCGCGTGGGCGCTGGCCGTGGCGGCGAAGTCGGATGTGCAGGCGCGGCAGGCGGCGATCTCCTGCAGGAGGGCCTCCAGCCGGGGCGGGGAAACTGCGGCGCTCATGGGGCAATCATCGGGCGGAACCATGGCAATGAGAGTGCAGGCGCGACCGATTGCAGCCATTCCGGGAAACATGGTGCGGCCAGGCACGGGATTGTACGCGCCTGCGCGATGATCGCGCCCCCAAACAAGCTGGAAAGAGCCACATTGATGCCGTAAAGATCATGCTTACATGCGTCCGGCGGCAAGGTGCCGTCCAGGGCCCATCTGTCTCCTGTGACGAGGGCGGTTGTAGCGAGGGTCGGGCGCAGGCCGCGCCGGGCGCGTTGTCGGGAAAGGCTCCATGCTGGAGTTCATCGAGGTCAGCAAGTCCTACTGGACCGGAAAGCAGCGCAAGGTCATCCTTGACCGGGCGTCGTTTCGCGTCGAGCTGGGCAACAACCTCGGCATTCTGGCGCCGAACGGCACCGGCAAGACCACGGTCATCAACATGATGGCCGGGCTGGAGCAGCCTGACGAAGGCGAGATCCGCCGGTCCTGCCGGGTGTCGTTTCCGCTGGGCTTCATGGGCGGGGTGATCAACAAGCATTCGGGCACCGAGAATGCGCGCTATATCGCAAGGCTGTACGGGCTGGACCCGGATTACGTCGAGGCCTTCGCGCGCTGGCTTTCGGGCATCGAGGAATATTTCGACATGCCGGTGGGCACCTATTCCACGGGCATGCGGGCACGGTTCACCTTTTCGCTGATGCTCGCACTCGACTTCGACATCTACCTCATAGATGAGGGGATGCCCATGACCACCGATGTGGAATTCAACCGCAAGGCCGGGGAGATCCTGGCAGAGCGGCTGAAGGACGCGACGGTGATCGTGGTCTCGCACCAGGCGAAGGTGCTGGAGCAATTCTGCAATTCGGCGGCGGTTCTGCGCGACGGACATCTGCACATGTTCGATTCGCTCGAGGCCGCGAGGGCGCTTTATGACTACGAAACCCAGAGTTAAGAAATTCCGCATCCGCCGCGGTGGCGGGGTGAGCGGGCTGGTTCAGGGGCTGCGGGCCGGTGCCGGCACCGCTGCAGGGTCAACCGCGTCCACCCCGGCCCAATCGTCCCAATCGGCCCCCGCTGCAGAGGCCTATCGCGACGAGGCGGCCCGCCGTCTTCCGGACGAGCAGCTGGGCAGCCTCTCGGCCGACGCCGAGATCGAGGCCATCCGGGCCGAGAACCTGACCGGGCGCCAGTTGCGCATGGCCCGCAGGGTGGCGCAAAAGCACGGCCTGTCACCCGAATCCGACCTTGATGCGGTGCGGATCCTGCGCCATCGCGGCATCGACCCGTTCGAGCGCGAGAACCTGCTGGAGCTTGTGGTCGCCGATGCCGGGCAGCAGGAGGCGGGCCGCCTGCCCGCGCGGATCGGGCCGACCCAGGTGCCCGCACCCATGGGCCGCGCCCCCGGTCCGCCCGCGCCACAGGACCCGTCGGCGTCACGGGCGCGCGAGGTGCTGCATATCCAGCGCGACATCGCGCGCCGCCGTCGCCGCCGTCTGGTCCTGCTGGCGGTGCGGCTGGCCTTTTTCGTGTTCCTGCCCACGCTGCTGGCCGGGTATTATTATTTCAAGGTCGCCACCCCGATGTATGCGACCAAGGCCGAATTCCTCATCCAGCAGGCGGATTCGGGCGCAAGCGGGCAGATGGGCGGCCTGTTCTCGGGCACCGCCTTTGCCACCACGCAGGATTCGATCACCGTCCAGAGCTATCTGCAATCGCGCGAAGCGATGCTGCGTCTGAACGACGAACAGGGCTTCAAGGCCCATTTCCAGCGCGCCGACATCGACCCGATCCAGCGACTGGAACCCGACGCCACGAACGAGGCCGCCTACCGGCTGTTCCGCCGTCACGTGCGCATCGGCTTCGACCCGACCGAGGGTATCGTGAAGATGGAGGTGATCGCCGCCTCCCCGATCGACAGCGCGGAATTCTCGCGGGCGCTCATCCGCTATGCGGAGGAACAGGTCGACCAGCTGACCCAGCGGCTGCGCGAGGACCAGATGCGCGGCGCCCGCCAAAGCTTCGAGGAGGCCGAGCTCAAGGTGCTTGCCGCCCAGTCGCGGGTGCTGGAGCTTCAGGAACAGCGCGGCGTGCTGAGCGCGGAGCTTGAGGTGTCTTCCCGCATGGGCCAGATCAACACCATGGAGGTGGAGCTCAATACCCGCCGGCTGGAGCTGGAGGAACTGCTCGAGAACCCGCGCCCCAACCAGGCCCGCGTCGATGTGCTGGAACGCACGATCGCCCGGCTGGAGCGCAGGGTCGGCGAGATGCGATCGGAAATGATCATGGGCTCGGAGGGGACCGCCTCGCTGGCCCGGATCTCGGGGGAACTGGTGATCGCGGAGGCCGACCTGCAGACCCGCCAGATGATGCTGAGCCAGGCCCTGCAACAGCTGGAGACAGCCCGGATCGAGGCCAACCGCCAGGTGCGCTTCCTGTCGCTGGGCGTAAGCCCCGTGGCCCCCGACGAGGCCACCTACCCGCGCGCGATCGAGAATACCGTGCTGGCCTTCCTGATCTTTGCGGGGATCTACCTGATGATCTCGCTCACCGCCTCGATCCTGCGCGAACAGGTCTCGGCCTGACATGGAGCAGATCCGACGCATCGCGCTGCGCGGCGGCGTGACCATCGCCGCCGACGCCCCCCTGACGCTGATCGCGGGGCCCTGCCAGATCGAAACCCGCGACCACGCGATGATGATCGCCGAGCGGATGCAGGAGATCTGTGCCGCAGCCGGGGCGGGCTTTGTCTTCAAGGCATCCTACGACAAGGCGAACCGGACCTCGCTGTCGGGCAGACGGGGGCCGGGCATTCAGGAAGGGCTGCGGGTTCTCGACGAGGTGCGCAGCCGCCTGGGCTGCCCGGTGCTGACCGATGTGCATGCCCCCGCCGATTGCGCCCCCGTGGCCGAGGCCGTGGACATCCTGCAGATCCCGGCCTTCCTGTGCCGGCAGACCGACCTCCTGCTGGCAGCGGGTGCGACGGGGGCCGCGATCAATGTCAAGAAGGGCCAGTTCCTGGCCCCCTGGGACATGCCCAACGTCGCCGCCAAGATCGCCTCCACCGGCAACGAGCGCGTCATGCTGTGCGAGCGTGGCACGTCCTTCGGCTACAACGCCCTGGTGGCCGACATGCGCAGCCTTCCAATCATGGCCGCGACCGGCTATCCGGTTGTCATGGATGCAACCCATGCCGTCCAGCAGCCCGGAGGCCTTGGCGGTGCTTCGGGCGGGCAGCGCGAATTCGCGCCGGTCCTGGCCCGCGCCGCGGTGGCGCTGGGCGTGGCGGCGGTCTTCATCGAGACCCATGAGGATCCCGACAGCGCCCCCTCGGATGGCCCCAACATGATCCCGCTCCACAGGATGGCGGGGCTTGTGACCCAGCTGATGGCCTTCGACCGGCTGGCCAAATCCATGCCGCTGATCGATCCGGTCTGACCGGACCACCCAGACCCGAGGAGACAGACATGAACGCGCCCCGGCCCGAGGTTGCACAGAACACCTGGGATTTCCTGATCGCGCCGATGATCGCGCCGACCGGATTTCGCGAATATGACGCGCGCTGGCGCTTTCCCGACCAGATCAACCTGCCGGGCATTACCGCCCTGGGTCTGGGGCTGGGCACGCAGATGCACCGCCGCGGCATCCGCCCCCTGATCGCGGTGGGCAACGATTACCGAGACTATTCACTGTCGGTGAAGCAGGCGCTGATCCTGGGCCTCGTGCAGGCCGGTATCGAGGTGCGCGATATCGGCACCGCGCTTTCGCCCATGGCCTATTTCAGCCAGTTCCACCTGGATGCGCCCGCCGTCGCCATGGTCACCGCCAGCCACAACCCGAACGGCTGGACCGGGGTGAAGATGGGATTCGAGCGCCCCCTCACCCATGGCCCCGACGAAATGGCCGAGCTGCGCGACATCGTCCTGGGTGGCGCGGGCGAGGGGCGCCCGGGCGGAAGCTGGCAGTTCGAGCCGGGCGTGCGCGAGGCCTATCTGGACGATCTGGCGGGCGATTTCCGCATGACGCGCAAGCTGCGGGTGGTCTGCGCTACCGGCAACGGCACCGCCAGTGCCTTCGCCCCCGAACTGCTGGAACGGATCGGGGTGGAGGTCGTCCCGCTGCATACCGAACTCGACTACACCTTTCCCAACTACAACCCGAACCCCGAAGCGCTCGAGATGCTCCATGACATGGGGCGCGCCGTGCGCGAGAGCGGGGCCGACCTCGCGCTGGGCTTTGACGGCGACGGCGACCGCTGCGGCGTGGTGGACGACGAGGGCGAGGAGATCTTTGCCGACAAGGTGGGCGTGATCATGGCCCGCGATCTCGCGCGGCTCTATCCGGGCTCCACCTTCGTGGCCGACGTGAAATCCACCGGGCTCTTCGCCTCCGACCCCGAACTCAAGGCCCATGGCGCAAAGGCCGATTACTGGAAGACGGGGCACAGCCACATGAAACGCCGGGTGCACGAGCTGGGCGCGCTGGCGGGCTTCGAGAAATCGGGCCACTACTTTCTGGCCGCCCCCATCGGGCGCGGCTATGATTGCGGGATGCGGGTGGCGGTGGAGCTGTGCAAGCTGCTCGATCGCAATCCGGACCGCTCCATGTCCGACCTGCGCCGCGCCCTGCCGCGCACCTGGGCCACGCCGACCATGTCGCCCCATTGCCCCGACACCGAGAAATACGACGTGCTCTCCCGCCTGGTGGAGCGGCTGGTGGCACTGCACGCGCAGGGTGGCAGCCTTGGCGGGCAGCCCATCGCCGATGTGGTCACGGTGAACGGGGCGCGGGTGATGCTCGGGAACGGGGCCTGGGGCCTTGTGCGGGCCTCCTCGAACACGCCCAATCTGGTGGTTGTCTGCGAAAGCCCCGAAAGCGAGGCCGAGATGCGGGCCATCTTCCAGGACCTCGATGCGGTCATCCGCACCGAGCCATTGGTGGGAGCCTACGACCAGACGATCTGACAGGCGGCGATCCGGTCGGGGCGATCCGACCGGGCTGCCCCGATTCCGTCTTGCAGGCCTGAAACGCGCGCAGTAGAACGCCCCTCGCTGCTGGGGTGTAGCCAAGTGGTAAGGCAGCGGTTTTTGGTACCGTGTACCGTAGGTTCGAATCCTACCACCCCAGCCAGATCTCCGTCTTTCCGGGCTTGACGCCGCCGCACGGCGCAAGGCCCGTCCGGGACATTCGGGGCACCGTTCCAGTGATAACGCACCCCCTGATGCTTACGTCGGATCAGGACGCAGTCCCCGCCGGGATGTTTTGGGGAGGGGGGTGTCTCCGCCGACCATCAATCGGCTATGCATCGAGCGCACGCAGGCGGTTCATGGGCGGGAACGCGATGCCCCGGCGAGACGGTCGGCGCATGTATCGCCCGCAACCCCGAATGCGCAGGGCCGGGGCGGCATGGGCAGGC